>JAJFTS010000173.1 GCA_021372815.1 Deltaproteobacteria bacterium
TCCGACGTACATGAAGGAGCTTCCCCGTCCGCAGAAGGCCAAGCTCCATCTGACAAAACGCATCTCCAGAAAAGACTGCGTCCTCCTCTTCCACGGCATCGGACACCGGGCCAAGAATCTGAAGGTGGCCGCCAATTTCGGCTATCGGGATGGTGACTTGATTCCGCAGAAGGATCCGGAAATGTTAAAGAAGTTCGATCCGACCGGTATGGGATGGGTTGAAGATATTTATGTCAGCATTAAAAAGATATAGTGAGGTGATGAAATATGAAAGATTATGCTATTTTGCTTGATAACACATATTGCACGGGCTGCAACTCCTGCGCATACCGGTGCATTCAGGAATACAGATATCACGAACAGGCGTCCAAGGGTCTTTTCCGAACTTTTGTCCAGATCAATGATGACGGCCTTTACCAGAAACGGTGCATGCACTGTATTGAACCGGACTGCGTTGCCAACTGTCCTGTCCAGGCGCTGACCAAGTCGGAGTACGGACCTGTCCTTTACAATGTTAATACCTGCATCGGTTGCCAGACTTGCGTTCGTGTGTGCAAATTCCACATACCTCAATTTGATGCGGATAAAAAGAAGATCGTCAAGTGCAGTATGTGTGCTCACAGAATCAATGAGGGCAAGATGCCGGCCTGTGTGGAGATCTGCCCCACGGGAGCGCTGCAATTTGGCGAATACGAGGCGATAAAGACTCTGGCTCTGAAGCTTGCCAGGGAGAAGAAACTCAAACTCTATGGTTACGACGAGAACGGCGGAACTCATATGTTCATTCTCGCCGAAGAAGATCCTGTGAAGTTTGGCTATCCGAAGGTAGCGAAGAAAGCTCTCAAGAGGAAAGCCGCTTTCGATGGAGATCTTGGCATACCGGCAATCGCGGCACTGACCGTTGTGGGATTTAAAAAATTCAGTGAGAGAAGATCCCGCATAGAAGCGGAGGAGAAAAAGAACAAAGAGTAAATTAAACAGGGAATCGTGTGCCTGGCAAAGTCGTAAGACTTTGCCAGGCACACAAACTTTTCATCCGTGATGAAACATTTGTGTAATTCCCGGAAAATTAAATTATAAACGACAAAGGAAAATTCATGGATAATGAAAATAAACGCATTATCGAACTGCAATCCAACGCGGCCATTTTCAATCTTCTGGCTCAGGCCTTCAACTATCCGGACACAGACCTGATCGAAAGCCTGTGCGCGGGAGATTTTACCAGGGTGCTGCGCGAGGCCTTGGGAAACCTGAACTTCACCGGCTCTCTGATTTCGCAATTAACAGACCTCGAAAAGATTTATTCAGGTTCCGGTAAAGTGAAGGAGACACTCCTTCTGGAAATGGAAAAGGACTATACGCACATGTTCTTTTCTTCAAAACCGCGCCTGGTCTATTTGTTCGAATCGGTTTATAAAGAAGGGAAACTTCTTCAGGATTCGACTTTCGAAATCGCCAGACTTTACTATGACGCGGGCCTTAATCTGGTCGATGATTTCAAACTGCCCCCGGACCATATCGCCGTGGAATTAGAATTCATGTCATATCTGTATTTCAATGAGATAGAAGCCGTCAAAAAAGGCAATCGGGAAAATGAAGATTATGCCCGAAATTTGCAGAAAGAGGTTTTGGAAAAACATCTGGTTACCTTCGGACTGGCCTTTGCGCAAAAAGTGACGATGCACGCCGGAACAGAATTCTATAAATTCATGGCCGGAATTGCAATTGCCGTTCTTTCGGGTAACCGGTAGAAAGCTGAAAAACAGGCATCAGGAAATAACGAAGAAATGCTATGGACGCAAATGATTCATCCGAAAACTATTTGCGTCTATGTTGTAGGAATTTTGAGCCTTTATAAAAACAGGGCTTATTTGTAAAACGCTTCGATCTAATCCTTTAATCTGTCCGGAAGAACCTTACTTTTTTAGTTTCATCGTCTGGGCAGTATGACGTTTTTGGGATGGGGCATTGATGAATGAAGTGTCTGAACAGCGATCGGATACCATGAAGCGGTTGGTATTCGGATACAGAATTAACCATGACAAAGAGGAACAACTAACATGAATATTTGGAAAAAACTGACCATCTATGCTTGCGGGATTCTGTTGACGTGTGCCGTATTCAGCATGGCCGTTATGGCAGGCGGAAGTCCGTTAAAGGACAATGCATGCGGGGCTTGCCATCAGGACTATAGCAAGATCATGCCCCAAAAACATCCGGATGTCGGTCCAGCCAAAGGTACAGCTTGCTTGACCTGCCATACCACAGATCCGGCTAAGAATGAGCCGACAAAGTTTTCGACGGACGTTCACAAAGTCCACCAGGGCGGGAAGACAAAGCTGGAATGCTCGGTTTGTCACATTCTTTAATAAAAAGGTGATATTCGAAACTCTCCCTTTGTTTTTTATATTTGAGGGTAGGGTGGCGGTATTTATACCGGCTATTATTTTTCTTTCGCTCATCGATTGAAAGTAGTAGGATAACAATCAAGCAAAAAGGAAGGAGAACATATTATGTTTGGAATAGGAGTGCCGGAATTACTGATTATCCTGGTCATTATTTTGATTATCTTTGGTGTGGGGAAATTGCCTGATATAGGATTGGCGCTGGGTAAAGGAATAAATAATTTCAAAAAATCAGTCTCCGATAACAGAGATGGTTCTAATGCACCAGCTAAAATAGAAAACGAAAAAAAGCAAACGGGGCAGGCGGTTTCTTGATTCAAACCGGATATTCCGGAGCAGTAGTTTGTAAATTCATGACCGGAGTTGCAATCGCCGTTCCGGCCGGTAACCAATAGAAAGTATTCTTCCAAAGGTCATAATGAAACAGTAAAAAACTATGGACGTGAATGAATTAATTCACGTCCATAGTCGCATTAAATCTTCTGTTAAAAAAAATTAGAACTATTGGTAAAAAGCTTCAATCTGATCTTTGAATTTTTCCAAAACAACCTTACGTTTAAGTTTCATTGTCTGGGTCAGCATACCGTTATCCAGACTGAACGGCTCCGAAAGAATCAAAAACTTTTTCGGAATTTCATAACCGCCGAACTTGCCCTTCAACTGATTGGTGACGGTTTCACCGACCATATCGATAATATCCTGACGCGCAACCAGAGTTTTGATATCCGTCGGGAGTCCCTTCTCCTTGGCGTAATGCAACAGAACATCGAAATCCGGAACAGCGATGCAAATATTATACGGCCGGTTCATTCCGTAAATCAGGGCCTGCTGTACGAAAGAACACAGACAAATATTTTCTTCCAGTGAAACGGGGAAGCAGAATTTGCCGTTTTCGAGTTTATATTGTTCCTTGATGCGGCCGGTGATGAAAAGGTACCCGTCCTTGTCCAGGCGTCCGCGGTCTCCGGTGCGGAAGCCTCCATCCGGTGTAAGGGCGGCTTTGGTGTCTTCCGGCCGGTTGTGATAGCCTTTCATGACATTGGGCCCGTAGATGATAATTTCGCCGTCCGTTGCGCCGTCTTCCACCACGGAACTGTCGATGACGATTTTGACTTTGTCGATGGCTTTGCCGACACTGCCTATCCGGTAGGCCTGGGAGCCATTCATCGTGGCGCCGGGTGATGTTTCCGTGAGTCCGTAACAGTCGTAAATGGGAATGCCGATATCGAAGAAGAACTTGGAGATCTCAACGTTCATGGCAGCGCTGCCGGTCATGGCGCCGATCAATCGGCCGCCCATGCGTTCTTTGATTTTACTGAAAACGATTTTGTCCGCAAGTTTTACTTTGAGATTTGTCAGAAAATCGGACTGACCTTTTTCCGCGAGTTCCCGTTTTTTCTTGGCTGCCTCTACGCCCATTACAAAAAGAGCCTTAGCGAGTCCTCCTTCTTTGTTCATTTTATTCCACAAACCGTCATAAATCCGGTTGAAGACGGTGGGGACGGCAACGATGAAGGTAGGTCTGACCTGAACGATGTCATTGATGATCGTTTTGGTGCTTTCGATCAGACCCATTGTGCCGCCCAGACGGATAATGGCGAACAACTCGGCGGACTGGCCGAAAGTGTGGGCCCAGGGAAGAATGGTCAGAGTAACAACTTCATTTTCATAAAGTTCCGGGTATAATTTGAGCCCGGCGTGTGAGTTGCTGGTGTAATTCATATGCATCAGCAAAACGCCTTTGGGATTGCCGGTTGTTCCCGAGGTATAGATGAGTTCGGCTACATCTTCGGCTTTCGGGCTTTTCGGAGGAACGGGTTTCTTTGCACCTTTGTTTTCGAGCGCGGCCATCGAGTTCTCACCATCGGAATCAATGATGAAAATGTGTTTGAGCGTCGGAATTTCTTTCGGAAAATCTTTCACTTTTTCATAGATTTCCGGCTTGGAAACAAAGAGCACTTTTACTCCGCTGTCGGCAATGATGTATTTCCATACCTGGACCAGTTCCGCTTCATACATGGGGACATAACGGCCAAGACATCCCCAGGTGGCAAAAGCGACAACCGCCCATTCCGGACGGTTATTGGCAATGATGCCTACGACATCTTCTTTGCCTATTCCAAGCTGGGTCAGTCCGGCACGCATATGATCAATGCGGTTGCCGATTTCTTTATAAGTTATCCACTCATAAACGCCGTTTTTGTTTTTTACGCCGAAAAGTTTTCTGTCGGCAAACTTGGCCACGCTTTCCGCCCACCAATCAACCAGATTATCGGGCTTCTCTAATGTGAATTTGTGCATAGAAATACTCCTTGTTTTTATACTCACGCGGGAAATTTTATTTCGGGCGGATTTTCCAAGAGAACTACGGATTCATAAATATTTGGTCGGCAGTCTAAAGTATTTTTGAAAATAATTCAATAAAAACATGGGTATAATGACGAAAAATGTAAGTAGTTGATAATACTTTTTTATGTTTGACGTTCCTGGAAAAATAAGTATAATTCACTTAAAAGAAGTATATTGCTCTTCTTTAAAGAAGAAGAGCTTCTTTACCTGTTTGCTCTGATTTTCCACTTTATTAATCCGATTTCAAAATAGTTGATTAAAAAAAATGGTATTTGAATTTTTTCTCGCCGGATATTGCCGGTTCCGTATTCATTATTGAAAGATGAAAAGCCGGTGTTAACGTTTATATGTGTTCGAACCGTTAATGATAAAAGGAGGGAAAAATGAGCAGCGTTTATAAAGTCATTGAAGTTATCGGGGGAAGTGAAAAATCGTGGGAGGAAGCTGCCAGGAATGCCGTTGAACTGACCGCGAAAAGTTTAAAAGAGATCAGAGTTGCGGAAGTCAAGGAACTGGACATGAGAGTCGAAGACGGCAAGGTGGTCGAGTACCGCGTGAAACTGAGAGTGTCGTTTAAATACCTCCCCGAATGAAGTTTAGATTCAGGCACAGAATAATTTCCGGAAACTATTGCGGCGGCTTTGAAAATAAGCCTCCGCAATAGTTAAAAACAGAATATCTCCTGCCTTTGAAAATGAATATTTTATTGACATGCCGGATTCTTCTTTATATACCCGTCATACATAAATAATATCATAAAAATTAAGAAGATTTCCTTTGCGGAATAATTTTATGCGCATTGAAAAACATGAGGACAAAGGCAGTGAATGCATGCTTTGTGTTCGAGACTGCGTTCTATTGCCGCATAGCTTAAGAAAGTTATGAAAAGATCCAATGCAATATTTTTTTAGTCGTCCGCTTGTTAGATAAAACATCAAAGGGGAAAATATGAAAAAGCACATTCTGGCGGTTGCTGCATTATGGCTCTGTTGTATTGTTTTGTCCGGTACGGTCAACGCGGCCGGTGAATGGACGAAGGTAAAAGACAGCAAAGGCATCAAGTGTTATGAACGGTCCGTCCCGGGCACCGACCTTAAAGAATTTATCGGTGTGACAACCATCGATGCCGGAATGGAAGTTATCGGGGAAGTTCTGCGCGACGTAGAGCGATTTCCGGAATGGATTACCGATTGTGCCAGCGCAAAAATTGAAAAAAAATATGATCGCAACACTTTTGTCATCTATATGATTCTGAACCCCATCTTGATTCAACCCAGAGATATCGTTCTGAAAAACGAAACAGTCTACGATTATGAAAACGGCAACGCCAGAGTAAGTTTCTCCTGTACGGATGAAGTTAAAATTCCCGTTGAAAGAAAACGTACCCGGGTGAAGGTTATGAGCGGTTTGTATAAAATGGAATATCTGGGAAGAAATAAGACGAAATTTATCTACAAGCTTAAAGTTGATCCCGCCGGCGACATTCCCAAAAAGATCGCCTTTTCAGCCATGAAAAATTATCCGTTCGATACATTGAAAAAACTGAATAAAATGATTACCGACAGCAAATATGCCGCTGCCGCAAAAGGATCGGAAGATGAGCGGGAAATTAATACCAGGGCGGTAAATGAAAATATTGTGAGAAAGATATTCAGCAACAACATGATCAGGGTGGTAAAGGATAGGGCGTTGTTGACGGAAATCATTGCCGCCGACAGTGAGAATATTAAAAGCATAGCAGCGTCAGGCGGATCTTACGGGGCTGTTGAAAAGGCGGCAAGGGATGCTTATTTCAAGTATATTGATAAAATTGTCGGCGATAAAAAAACGGTCGAAAAACTTAAAGGAAATAAAAAGATGATCGCGGAAATAACCGATCTGGTTACGACAAGCTGTGAAGCAAACAATGATACGATAGACGGTATTGTTGCCCGCTATATCAGATAAAATGTTTCTTGAATAAGGCGAACGGTGTGTCGTATAAATATAAAAATTAAAAATATGAGAATTTTTAAAGCGGTATTTACAAGTTGCGAAGGGGTTATTATATTTTTATCAGTTAAGAAAGGTTTTGTGAGGCGGCGAAAATGACTTACATAAAAATTAATTTCGGCAGTAATTTTGAAGATGAATTCCAGAAAGTCGTTGATGAAGTGTTTCATCTGGTGAGCCCGGCTTTCAGAAATTACGAATGTATCTGGCGACCCAACGTAGATGTATACGAATCGGCGGATGAAATTATCGTGCTGGCCGACATGGCGGGACTCAACAAAGAAGAACTGCACATCGAAGTGGATCGGAAAAAAGTCAAAATTGCCGGTATTCGCAAGGCGATTCAGCTTCTACAAAATGCCCGTTACTGTCAGGCGGAAATTCCACACGGATATTTTGAAAGAAACGTGATTTTGCCATCGCCGGTGGAAGCACAGTCGGCTCAGGCTTCCTATGCCGACGGGATTTTAATGGTCAGGATGAACAAACTGCCGGTTGGCAAATCGCATCGCGTGTCGATCATTTCGGAAAAGTAACCGACTTTTCTTTTTTTGATAAAAATACTGGAGGTTAAAAATGACGGAACAAAATGTCCCGCAAAATAAAAATGCATTTAATATACCGGAAGTGATTCCCATTCTTCCCATGCATAATGTGCTGGTATTCCCCAAGACAATGATCCCGCTGGAAGTTACCGGCAGTGCTTCTATCCTGGTAGATGAAGCGATGACGAAGGACCGTCTTGTCGGTCTGATTATGTCCAAAAAAGAACCGGAAAAACCCAACGTGTATACAAAGGAAGATTTGCATCCGGTGGGTACCTGTGCCGTGATCATGAAAATGGCTAAAACCATGGAAAATCACACGCAGATGCTCCTGCAGGGTATCAGCCGCTTTTCGATAGAAGAAATTGTTGAAGGAAAGCCTTATCAGCAGGCGCGTATCAAAATTATTGAAGAGAAGGATGTCAAGGATCTGGAAACGGAAGCGTTAATGTCAAACCTGTTGTCGTTGTTCGATCGTATCCTGAAGCTTTCGCCTTTTCTGCCGCCGGAGTTCGGCCCGATGGCCAAATCGATCACGGAAGCAGGCACTTTAGCCGATTTGATCGCGTCCATCATCAACGCGCCGCTGGAAGAGAAGCAAAAAGTGCTGAATATCGCCGACGTTAAAAAACGTCTGAAGGAACTGACTCTTCTGGTCAACCATCAAATGGAAGTTCTGGAGCTGGGCAATAAAATTCAAACAAAAGTAAAAGACGACATTGATAAGAATCAAAGGGAGTATTATCTACGTCAGCAGATGAAAGCCATCAAACAGGAACTTGGCGAATCCGACGAAAATACGGTAGAGACGGAAGAATACAGTAAAAAGATTGAGGAAAAAAATCTTCCCGAGGAAGCGAAAAAGGAAGCGTTAAGGGAATTGGATAGATTGTCTCGCATGCATCCGTCGTCGGCGGAATATACGGTTTCTTCGACCTACCTGGATTGGATGACGGCGCTGCCCTGGCATGATTCGACAAAGGATAATCTGGATATCACCAAAGCGCGCCAGGTTCTTGATGAAGATCATTATGGCTTGGCGAAACCAAAAAAACGCATCATTGAATATCTGGCAGTGCGCAAACTTAAACCGGATTCCAAGGGACCGATCCTTTGTTTTGTCGGTCCTCCGGGAACAGGCAAAACTTCGCTCGGTCAGTCCATCGCGCGGGCTCTGGGGCGGAAGTTTATACGCCTCTCCCTGGGCGGTGTGCGCGATGAGGCGGAGATTCGCGGTCATCGCCGCACCTATATCGGCGCTTTGCCCGGACGAATTATACAGGGAATCCGGCGCGCTGAATCGAATAATCCCGTGTTTATGCTGGATGAAATAGATAAGGTCGGCAGTGATTTCCGCGGCGATCCTTCCTCGGCTTTGCTGGAAGTTTTGGACCCGCAGCAGAACAACACTTTTTCCGATCATTATCTGGATGTGCCTTTCGATCTTTCGCACGTCATGTTCATCACGACGGCCAATATGCTGGACACAATTCCCCCGGCTTTGCTCGACAGGCTGGAGGTTATCGAATTGAACGGCTATACGCAGGAAGAAAAGATAAAAATCGCCGAGCGTTATTTGATTCCGCGTCAATTGAAGGAAAACGGTTTGAACGCTTCGCAGTTTAAGTTAACCAGCAAAGCGCTCAACACGATTATTTCTGGTTACACGCGGGAAGCCGGTGTACGCAATCTGGAAAGAGAGATTGCCAATGCATGCCGCGGCGTGGCGGCACAGATTGCCGAAGGTACCATAAAATCAAAAACTGTGACCGAGAAAGACATCCACAAATATCTCGGCCCGGTACGGGTTCTTGCCGACATTGATTCGCGCATTACGAAACCAGGCATTGCCATCGGCCTGGCTTGGACGCCGGTTGGCGGAGACATGCTTTTTATCGAAGCCACGGCCATGAAGGGCAAAAAAGGTCTTACGCTTACCGGACAGCTGGGCGATGTCATGAAAGAATCGGCATCGGCGGCGCTTAGTTTCATCCGGACCAATGCAAGAGAACTGGGTGTGAAAACGGATTTCTTTGAGGAGATGGATATTCATATCCATGTTCCGGCGGGCGCGATTCCCAAGGACGGTCCATCGGCCGGCGTAACGATGCTGACGGCGCTGACTTCTCTTTTGAGCGGTCGCAAAGTTAAAAAACATCTGGCCATGACCGGAGAAATCACGCTGCGTGGAGCGGTTCTGCCGGTAGGCGGCATTAAGGAAAAGGTTTTGGCGGCTTACCGGGCGGGAATCAAAACAATTCTGCTGCCGGAGTGGAACCGCAAGGACATTGAAGATATTCCGCCGAACGTAAGAGAAAGCATTTCGTTTCACTTTGTGCAAGATATGATGGACGTTGTTAAATTGGCTTTGGAACCGGCAAAGGATAAAAAAACAGCAAAGAAAACAGCCAAAAGGAACAGGCCTGTTGCTCCAGCTAAGAAAAAAATGAAAAAAAAAGCAGAAAAGCTCAAGCGCTAAAATCATAGAAAGGTGAGAATTATGGCAGCTCAATATCTATTACTTACGGTTGAAGAAAATGTGGCTACTGTTACCATCAACAGGCCGGACAAAGGCAATTCTCTGTCGCCTCAGGTGTTGGAGGAAATCGAGATGATGTTTACCGATCTTTCCCGCCGTCAGGACGTGCATGTTGTGGTATTCACCGGCGGCGAAAGGTATTTTTCCGCCGGATTTGACCTGACTTATATTCGCACCTTACAAAAAGTGAATAATGAGGACTATACCGCATTGTTTCATCGGGCCTATCGTTCCGTGATGTTCTGCGAACAGCCGGTGATCTGCGCGGTGGGCGGTCCGGCCATCGCCGGAGGTTTCGACCTGACCATGATGTGCGACATCCGCTATGCATCCGAACGCGCCAGATTCGGACAACGCGAAATTGTACTCTCCCTCAATCCCACGATGGATCCGCTCTGGAGAATAGTGGGATTGAGCAATGCCATGGAATCAGCTCTTACGGGACGCATCTGGGATGCCCAGGAGGCTCTGCGCATGGGTTATATCTCGCGCATTTTTTCTGAGGGCGAACTGCTGAAAGAAGTCGGCACTATTGCCCGTGAGATTGCCACTTATGACCGCGGCTGTCTGAAGGAAACAAAGCAGTTGACGCATCTGCTGTTGAACTCCGGTCTGGATCAGGCCATGCGTCAGCAGGAATGGCTCTTCCGTTCCTATATCGGTTCCGAAGACAATCATCAGCGCATCGATGATCTTCAGACGAAATTAGCCTCGATGCGGAGAAACAAATAGTCAGACATTATTTATTTTGTTGCAACAGACAGAAAAGATTTCTGCACAATGACCGATGAGGAAATATAGCGCTGGTATTGTCGATATACTTGAACCAAGATTTTCTTGACATACAAGAACGCCTTACCTATATTCATTATATATAGAAAAGGAATGTGGAAACGCTTTTTTTTCTTCCAAAACAATTTTATAATTAAGGTTCAGTCAGTATCCAGAAACTGATAAAAAGGGCAGACTAATGGATGTCATTGTTATTGCTGACAGCGGTTCGGTAAGTGTATCAGGGACGAACAAACTAAAATTGATGGTTGATGGACACGTTGCCACTATTCAAGCTATAGAAAATTTTCTTGATAATAACGGACGCGTTATTGATCCTGTTATAGGTGATGGAGTTTCTAGTTGGGCATCTTCTCTGAAACTTAATGGAATCTTTTTATATAGCTATTTATTCAAACAAGGATTTGATGTTGCTTTAATCAATAATTACTATGATGAGAGAGATCATTTTATTCAAATGCTGACACAATCCCCTAAGGCAGTGGTAATTTCTACATCTTTCATCTTGAATAAAGAGACATTGAATCAAATAGCTCATGACATCAAGTCTCTGGCTCCAGGAATTTTTATAATAGCTGGTGGGCAATTTGTACATCTTTCCAAAAGGATCAAAGATAGGATGCTTTCGGAATACCCAATAATGGATATTTTTAGCTCCAATTATCTTTTCCTTGAAGAAGGAGATGAACCACCTGTTGATCTTTATATCATCAGTACAACTGGCGAATCTATTCTTGCTACTGCTTTAAAGATGCTTAAGGCCAAAGGGAAGGTTAACGAGTTGCCGGATACGGCAATTTATCAAGGAAAAAGATACATATTCGGCAAAGAGATGGACACAGTTGAAAAAAAAGGAGGAGTTACCGTTGATTGGGCAAACGTGCCACAATCTTTTTTCCAATCAGGCGTAGTTCCTATGCAGGCCAGCTATGGTTGTCCTTATGATTGTGCTTTTTGTAATTTCATGAAAGATAGACGATTGATGGGAATAAAACCTCTGGATAATCTGATATCTGAATTGAAGACCGTCGAAGAAAAGGGAGCTCGGTATGTGTGGTTTGTGGATGATAATTTTAGACTGGGTAAAAATGACCTGAAAACTGTCTGTCGACAGTTTATCGACCACGGTATTAAAGTAAAATGGAAGAGTTTTATCCGTGTCAGTGCATTGAAGGATATGGATATGCGACTTTTAAAAGAAGCCGGATGCATCGAAGTCCAGTTCGGACTGGAATCAGCCGATCAAACATTGTTAACCAAGATGAATAAGAAAGCTAATCCGGAACTCTATGCCCAAGTAGTAAAAAAGGTCATGGAGGCCGGTATAAACTGTTCGTGCTATTTTGTCTTTGGTTTCCCTGGAGAAACCAAAGACACAATCAAGCGTACCAGCTATTTTATAAAAGAGCTGGAACATTACTCCTTAGATGGTTATATTTATTTTACGATGTTTCCATTTATTATAGCTCCGTTAAGTCCAATATCTGAACTGAAGAATGCACAATGCTATGGGTTAAAAGGATCTATGTATGATTGGGAACACAATACGATGAATGCCAAAGAGGCCATTGAATATGCTTTAAAGTCTTTTTTTGAACTCAAAACGTCAGGGATTATTTATCATGGTGATAACTTGGATATGCTTCTTGACTTGGATTCCCGACATAGAAAAGAATTTATTGCTAAAAGACATAAGATGGCTAAAATGGCAGCAACTGCGCCAATTCATAATGAAGATCTCATTAAGTCATTTAAAGATGTCTTGCGTAATCACTAATATTTGACAATCATCAGCGTACAGAAATAATTATCAACAAGCCTTTATAAATCCGTATTTCGTTGACAGGTAAAATGCTTTTCTATATAATCCCGATCAAAATAAGAATGGTTAAGTATAGAAATTATTTTTAGAAACTGACCAGGGGAGTTTATTTGGATTCACCACCTCTTTATAATAGCCGGATCATTAATACATACATTAAATATATCAAGAAATGCTATGAGCATGTAAATATAGACAAACTGTATGACCACGCACATATAGAACCTTATGAAGTAGCGGATCAAAATCACTGGTTTACTCAGGAACAAATCAATCTTTTTCATCAAAAACTATCCGAACTGACAGGATCTGCTAACATAGCTCGGGAAGCCGGTCGCTATGCTGCTTCTACAGAAGCAATCGGTGTGATGCGGCAGTATGTTCTTGGAATGGTAAATCCTTCTCAAGCGTATGGAATGCTCAGCAAATACGCTAGCCAGTTTTCACGATCAGCTACGATTAAAACTAAAATGATAAATTCAAATAAAATTGAAATTGTGGTTACGCCGAAAAATGGTATACAGGAACAACCGTTTCAATGTGAGAATAGAATAGGACATTTTGAATCAATAAATTTTGCCTTCTACAACACCATACCTCAAATTGATCATCCAGAGTGTATATTCAAGGGGGGAAGTTGCTGCCGTTACATAGTAGAATGGAAAGGCAACTATTCGTACATCTTAAAGAGGGTCAGAAATATAATTTATCTGGTGTTATCAATTATCAGTGTCATATTGATTGTTTTATATCCATTAAGTGAGTTAATGGACTTTGTGCCGATTATAATAGCCACTATTCTTGCAGTAGGATTGCTAAGCGATAAACATACAAAAAATGAACTTAGAAATAGTATTATGAATCTTGAACACTCTCGTGATGACCTTATCCAGCAGATGGAAATCAATTATAACAATTCGCAGATGGTTCATGAGATAGGTAGCACAATAAATAAATATGTTAATATAGAAGAAATTCTTAATAATGTAATACAAATACTGGAAAAAAGGCTCGGGTATGATAGATGCCTTATTATGTTTGCCAATGAGGAAAGAACGCGTTTGGTATTCAAGGCAGGTTTTGGATACAACGACAAACAAATCAGCATAATAAGAGCAACCGAATTCGATCTTACCAAACCGGAGTCAAAAGGTGTTTTTGTGGTATCCTTTAAAGAGCAGAAGCCTTATCTGGTTAATGATATCAGCACTATCACCGGCAAGCTTTCACGAAAGAGTTTGCAGTTTGCTCAAGATATGGGGACACAATCGTTTATTTGTTGCCCTATTGTTTCCGACACAAAGTCTATTGGTATCCTTACCGTCGATAATTTTAAAACAAAGCGAACACTGGTCGAAAGCGATCTTCGACTTCTTATGGGGATCGCTTCTGTGCTCGGTGTTAGTATACGAAACGCTGAATTGCACGAACAACGCAACCGTCAACTCAAATCGATATTAAAAGCGCTGGCAGCGAGTATTGACGCGCGCGATCCATACACGGCAGGCCATTCCGAGAAGGTAACGGAATACGCTTTAGGAATATGTCAGGAGATGAATATACCGGCTGACTATGCTGAAGTAGTTGGAGTTGCCGCTTCGCTGCATGATTACGGCAAAATCGGTATTTCGGACGCATTGCTTAAGAAGGAAGGACTTCTTACTGCTGAAGAATATGAAACTATTAAAACCCATGCTGTTAAAACGCGCAATATTCTGGAAAAAATTGATTTTCACGGCTCTTACAGTCTTATTCCTGAAATTGCCGAAGCGCATCATGAAAAACTTGACGGTAGCGGGTATCCGCGTGGATTAAAGGGGCATGAAATTCCCATCGGCTCCCGTATTATCGCCGTTGCTGATTTTTTTGAGGCAATTACGGCTAAACGTCTTTATCGCGATCCCATGCCCATTCCCGAAGCAATTGAAATGTTGCGCAGGGAGAGTGACGTTCATTTTAGCAGAGAAATTGTAGAAGCATTTATTAATTTTTATAAGACGAAATATAATATGGCCGTATGACGGAAAAAGATTACTTAAAATATTTTGGTAAGGAGATAACAAAATAAACTCACAAACATATTTAATGGAAAATGCTGAAGAGGAAAAAAGGCTTGATATCAAGACGGATCCGGAAGCTGTCAAGGCGCAGGCCTTATGGTTCGGTATAGGTCCGGGTGCAAGGGTGTTGGATGTGGGCTGCGGTCCGGGTAAAACAACCGCTCTGTTGCATGATTTGGTTCAGCCGGATGGAGAAGCCTTAGGTGTCGATATTGCGGAAAGTCGCATTAGTTACGCACGCTCTTTTTACGGTGGTAAAAATGGAATAGATTTTCAAGTCACGGACGTTCGCCTGCCTATGAATGATCTGGGACAATTCGATTTTATCTGGGTGCGTTTCGTCTTGGAATATTACCGTGTAGGCGCTCTAGACATTATCAAAAATATAAGCGCCAATCTGAAGCCGGGCGGTTATATGTGTTTGCTTGATCTTGATTATAACTGTCTCAGCCATTGGGAGATGCCGCCGGCGCTGGAGGCCATTGTTATAAAAACAATGCTCTATACACAAGAAAACTATAACTTCGACCTTTACGCCGGACGTAAATTCTACGCTCATCTGTATGATCTGGGCTTTGAAGACATCAGTGTAAACGTTATGCCGCATCATCTGATATATGGAGAACTTCAGCCTTCGGATGAATTCAATTGGATGAAAAAGCTCGAAATAGGCTCTCAGAAATCTCCCAATATATTTAAGGATTATCCGGGCGGTATTGAAAGTTGTTTAAGTGATTTCAAAACTTTTTTCAGAGATCCGCGGCGCTTTACCTATTCCCCGCTTATTCTTTGCAAGGGCAGAAAGCCGTTGCCCAAAGGGACAAAGAAAACAATATAAAGCTTCCCGACGTTTTTACGGGGAAAATAATGATTTAAAAGTAGTCTGCAACAACGAGGTTCATGATGAAGTTTTTTCAAAATTTCAGACATGATTGGCAGCAAAATATTATTAAGCGCAATCCACCGCCGCGTTTAATCAAACTTTTGAAAAACACCTGGCAATCTGAAGAAGATTATGCGAATATTTTTCGAAACGATGAAAATAATTTAATCCAATCGGGCGATGATAATATATCTGCTGCGGATGCGGAATACTCCTCAATTATTCCCCCTTTTCAGCCGGTGCTTCCCGTGATGCCGAATGATACTGAAGAGGATTCGAATTCACGGGCTTTTAAATTTAAATATGACCTCCCCTTCAAGAAAATAGATCCGCGCATAATAAAATCGGCGCTGGCCACTGTGCCGAAGGTTAATAAAAAAGTTCTTGTAAATCTTATAAATCATCTGCATTTTACCAGTGAACAGGTCTTCATTCATATTAAGGATAATAAAACCGGTGAAGAATTTCTCCAGCAGGGAGAACCAGGGCCATATCTTGATAATACGGTGAACATTCGTTTCATCGATTCCGCAGCATTGGATTTGGAGCGGCATAAACCTTTGAATCTGATTATAGATAATCGTAAATCATTAATAGTTATTCCGGTTGATCTGCAATCCATGAGTCGGGACTCACTTGTGCTCTCGTTGCCCGATGTAGCTCATTCTTACAGCAAACGTCAGGCCGTGCGTCATACCTGTGAAGGAGTTTATGCTGAGATTGCACAGGGAGGATTCAATGTTCATGGTGTGTTGGAAGATATCAATCCCCATGATTTGAGGGTTTCAGTCATTGTTCCGGAAGATATCAATCCCGCTAATCCTTTGTTTTTAAAGTTGAGCCAGGATAACCAAACATATTTCATGGGTGAATGCCGGATAGTGCGCTGTGATAAAGAGGGCTTTTATATCATTCTTCAGCCAATTCATGATAACCGACCGGTTTTGGCATTCCGCAAATATCCCAATGATAGAGTAAGAATAATGCCTCAACCAATCATTCATTTTATTCATCCACTTTGTGGTCTTGCCGTTCAAAACAAGGTTGACGATATTTCGGCGTCCGGTTTTTCCATTACCGTTCAGGATAATGAATCGCTTCTCTTTCCGGGTATGATTATTCCGCAGCTGTCGCTGCAGCTGCCAGGAATGCTTAATAATTTAAGCTGCACGGTGCAGGTAATCTACCGCTATGAGCAGAAAAAAAATCTGGCGCGTTATGGGTTTTATATTTTGGACATGTCTTTACATGATCAGCGCCGCCTCTTCGATGCAGTGAGTAAGGTCATAGATCCGCACGTCAATTTAACCGGCAGGGTGAATATGGATTCCCTTTGGGAATTGTTTTTTGATTCCGGTTTTATCTATCCCGACAAATACGGTATTATCAGCCAATACACCCGACCGCTTAAAGAGACCTACCGTAAACTATACGAAGAAGGTCAGGATATCTTCACGCACCTGACCTATCAGGATCAGGGGCAGGTTTACGGTCATATGTCAATGGTCAAAGCTTACGAAAACTCCTGGATCATTCATCATTTGGCCGCTCGACCCATGAGGGGAAAACGTACGGGGCTAAAGACGCTTAATCATTTTGTGAACTATATAGATTGTCTGTACAATTTACCCGTATCTTCTAAAACCATGCGTTACAACTTTTGTTATTACAGACCGGAAAATAAATTTTCCGATTATTATTTCGGCGGTATTTGCCGAACAGTCAGGCGTCGTGAAATTTGTTCTCTGGACCTGTTCGGTTACATGCCAATGACTGTTAGAACAGAGACAAGGTGCCTCCCCGACCAGTGGAGTATGGAAGAATTCACCAGAGACGATCTGATTCTTATGCGGAAATATTATAACGGCATTGGCGGAGGACTGATGTTGGATGCTTATGCTTTGGACTGCCGTGCGGCCGAGAATGATAATTTAAAAGACAGGGCTTCCGGAACGACAGTAAATGACAATCATAATAGCATAATGGGTATGTATAATAAAATCGGGCTTAGTCGTGACAGTAAGGTTATTTCCATCAGGCACAATGGCCGGATTAAGGCGGCGCTGATTGTGGATACTTCGGATATGGGTATTAATATGTCTGAACTTCTCAACAGCATCAAAATCCTGGTTATTGATAATACGCTGCCGTGGTCGATTCTACAAGACGCTGTAAGTGCGGTGGGTAAAATATATGGAAGTGATAAGATCATGGTTTTGATCTTTCCCTTCGATTATTTGGGACAACAAGGGGTGGAATGTAAAAAACGTTACTATTTTTGGGTTCTGAACACAATTCTTAATCAAAAAGAAAAAGATATCATCAAGGGGCATATAAGAATAGCCAAGAGAAAGTTTATCACCGAAAAATTCGTCAAAGAATTTGCCAGGAATCGCGTGAAGAAATTACTGGCATTAATTGAAAAACAGAAATAGGCAATATCGAATATAAAATATTATAATAAATTCATTCTGGCCGTTTAGTTCTGCAACGCATAAAATGAAAAAATTATCGGAGAAAAAAGTTTTTATTACCGGAGCCGCGAGTGGAATAGGACGCACAACCGCTATTGCCATGGGGAAAGAGGGATGTCGTTTGTTTTTGACCGACATTGACGGCGAAGGACTTGAAAGAACTGTTCAAGTTGTTGCCGGTGCGGGTGGGGAGGTCTGCCTGGCGCGAGCCTTCGATGTCGGTGATTATCGGGCGATGGAGGCTTTTGCTAAAGATGTTCATCAGAGATACGGTTCACTGGATATTCTTGTGAATGTAGCGGGGGTTGCGCTTTTTTCTCAGATAGAAGACATGCGGCACAGTGATTGGGAAAAGGTAATCAAAGTGAATCTGTGGGGTGTGATTCACGGCCTGGAATGTTTCGTGCCTCAGATGATCCGTGCAGGCCGCGGGGGACACATCGTTTCCGTCTCGTCTACGGCAGGCATTATCGGCCTGCCCTGGCATACAGTATACGCGGGAACCAAACATGCGCTGGTAGGCATGTCCGAGTCTTTGCGTTATGATTTAAGGAAACACAATATCGGTGTCAGTGTCGTTTGTCCGGGAGCGGTCAATACGGGTTTGGTGCAAAGTGTTCAAATCCATGCCGAGAAACAGGCCACGGATAAATCGCGGAAACTTTTTCTTAAAATAGCCATTGCTCCCGAAAAGGTGGCCGATTTGATTATCAAGGCGATACGCGAGCGCAAATTTATGGTGATCACTTCATTCGACATTAAATTATTTTACTTTGTCAAAAAGTATTGCTTCCCGGTTTATCATGTGGTCATGCTGACAATGACCCGTTTAATGGATAAAACGCTCAAGAGAACCGGGTGAAAGGAGTTTCCTCTGTCATTATCCGCCTGAATTGGGGAATACATTTCATCTCGAAAGGGGTAAAAGCAGTGGCAGAACAAAATAAAAATTCCGGGATAAAAAGCTGGCCTCAGGACGACCGGCCCAGGGAAAAACTTCTCAAAAAAGGAGCGTCGTCGTTGAGCAATTCGGAGCTTCTGGCAATTCTTTTACGCACAGGAGCGAAAGGAACGAGCGCTATTGATCTGGCGCGCGGGATCGTCGAAAAATTCGGTACATTTCGCAACATGAATCATACCGATGCCCGGGACTGGATAGAGTTCAAAGGATTGGGACCGGCCAAAATAGCGCAGATTCAAGCCGCGCTGGAAATCGGGCGCCGCTTCCGGGAAGTTGAAGTCAATAACACCAGACAAAAAATTTCTTCTGCGCGGGATGTCGTCAGCATCATCATGCCGCAGATGCGCGACCTCAAAACGGAAGTCTTTAAAGTCATTTATCTCAACAGCAACAACAAAATAATCGAAATCAGCGATGCCGCGACGGGAACAGTTAACCACGCCATGCCGATTGTCCGCGAAATTATCCACGCAGCGTTGCAGAAATTCGCGGCGGCGATGATCTGCGTTCACAATCATCCCAGCGCCAACATCGCGCCCAGCGCGGAAGATAAAAAATTCACGCAGGAATTAACCGCTGCCGGAAAGCTGATGGACATCAAACTGCTGGATCATATCATCATCGGTGATGACGCGTTTTACAGTTTTGCCGAAGAGGGGATAATTTAACAACGGGAAAGGAGAATCCGTAAGGGAAGAATACGAGGAATATCTTGATGGAATCGATGACATCGTATTGCGGAATTATTTGTTCGAAATGTCCGGTCTATCTGGCGACGCAGGCCGATGACGATAAAGCCAGAAAGGATGTCGCCAGACTCTGGTCCAAGCAGTATGGTATAAATATAAAGCTGCAGGACGCCAATTGCGACGGTTGCCTCCGGACAGACGGACGACTCATCGGTCATTGCCGGGTCTGCGGCATCAGAGCCTGCGGGATAAAGAAAAAAGTAAGCACCTGTGCTTCCTGTACCGATTACGCCTGTGAACAATTAAAGGCTTTTCATTCGATTGCCCCGTACGCGGGAAGAATGCTGGAAAAGCTGCGGACAAAGTAAAGCGGGCAGAACTCAAAAGTCAATTTCCCGTGCATACGAAAATTGTCTTTGCCAGGGTATGCCGGGATGGACTTTTTCAAAAATATCAGCCCCTGCCATTTTCAGGGATTCTTCATCCACTTCGACGGGATGATATCCGCCGATAAAGCCGATATCCTTGCTGATGACGGGATTTTTCCCTGCCAGACAGTCGCATTCCACGGTGATATTCATTAGAGAATTGATAACGATGGATTTGTCCTGAATCTTTTTCCAGACGGCTGCCGCCGTTTCTATCAGCTTTTCCTGAAAAACAGTCATATCCGAATCCCAGAAAATTTTAAGGGCTGACTCCTGACACATCGCGATGCACTGGGCGCAGCCAATGCATTTTTTCAGATCATAGACGGGATAATCCGGTTCGGAGATGCTGGCTGCTTTTGTCGGACAGATTTCGGTGCACAGTCCGCAGCGTGTACATTTCTTTTTATTCAGAATGGGATGATAATCGGAATGCATCCGCTGTTTCTGCGCACGGGAAGCGAATCCCATGGAAATATTTTTTATGGATCCGCCGAACAAAGAAACCATATGTCCTTTGAAATGGGAAAAGATGACAAAACCCTGTGCCTTATCAAAGACATTTCCCACCTGGACGGTTTCGAAATGTTTGTAGCCGGCGGGAATCGAAACAACATTGCGCCCGTCCATGCCGTCGGCGATGACAACCGGGCAGCCCAGAAATTCGGGAGTGTAGCCGTGAGCTGCGGCGGTCTTGAGAGAGTCTTCAGCGGTGTGTCTTCCGCCGGAATAGAGCACCGTCGTATCGAAAATGAAAGGTTTTGCTCCTTGGGCAATCAGCCAGTGTGAGATTTCCCCGGCGTAGTCGGGAGGCAGATAACTTTTATTGCCTTTTTCTCCCCAGTGTAACTTTATTCCCACACTGTCTCCGGGGGCGAAGGGATACCGGAATTTTCCCAGAAGATGACGAAGGGGGGCGACATAAGGTCTTTTCTTTTCTGTTACGGATTCAAAGAAAAAATCAGCCATGATAAACTCCGATTCCGTGAATGACTCACGTTTTCCTTATTTTAAATCATTTCCTCTCCGGTTTCATCAAAAATTTTATTCTACCCAAAGGATCGGCAATGTTGTAAAATGCGCCACGAATAAATCATATCCGAGGTGCTTATATGATGAATTCCTCCGTAGCCGTAAGTAGTGTCAGCCTTTATCGCAGGGCAGCCGTTGCTTTTGTTCTTCTGGTTGCTTGTCCTTTCGGACTGAGTATGATCAATCTGACATTTGCCCAGAGCTGGAAGGTTCATTTTTTCCCGGCGGTCGTTATTCTGGCGGCCATAATTTACGGCTCGGCAGGCGGACTTGTCGCCGGCATCGCGGGTTCCCTTTATTCTGCGATACTTACGGGGAATCCCTGCCTTATAGGCGGCAACTCGCTTTTTGGCTTGCTGACGGGGATTTTTTATAAAAAAACGGATAAAATCATCATGTCTGTAATGCTGGCTTTCATTTGCGAACTGCCCTGGCTGATTGTCACCGATCATTATTTTATGAGACTGTCTGCGGAGTTTATCGCGAAACTGGTTATCGTTCTATTTCTGGCAAATCTTTTCTGGGCGGCGCTGATTCGTTTATTGGACAGGCCTCTGCGTAAACTATTATGCTGATGCCGGATTTTTCAGAATATACTCTGGCTCTTTTTGATAAAGAGACGTTGATTTATTCCTCCCGGGAAAAGGGATTGCGTCCGCTCTTTGATTGTCTGGAGCGATATAAGGGCAAATCCGGCCTCATTCTGCACGATAAAGTTATCGGATTGGCCGCGGCGAAATTGATTGTCTATTCAGAAATTATTGCCCAGGTCATTACCAGTGCCTCGTCCGCTCCGGCAAAAAAATTTCTGGAAGATAACGGCGTTGTTATCAATGCTTATCATGTTACGGCCAACATTATGACGAAAGACGGGAGCGCTGTCTGTCCCGGCGAAGTCATCGCGCTGAATTCGGATACGCCGGATGACTTTTCCAGGAAAATCAAAGCAATGCTCAATGTAGTTTGAACAATTTTTCAAAGAATCGAAGTATGGGGATGTTGCGTAAATATTTAAACGAATTTATTGCAAAAACCACCTTCTTACTGTAACAAATAAGCCCTTAACTTTCTGAATACAGGGATTATTCAAGGCTAAGAACTGTTTCCATTATAGAAAATTGTCAAAAAATGACTATTCCGGTGAAAAGAAAAGCATCATCTTTAAAAGATATGACCGCTGCCGCTGAACGGGGAGATATTCAGGCCCAGATCAATCTGGGGTTGATGTACCGGTACGGCGAAAGTGTTCCTCAGGATGATGCCCAGGCGGTGAACTGGTTTCGCAAGGCGGCCGAACAGGGCGATGCGGATGCCCAGTTTAATCTGGGCTTAATGTATCAGAGCGGTGAGGGGGTCGAACAGGATTTTGCCGAAGCGATGGCCTGGTTTCTCAAGGCTGCTGGTCAGGGTTCCGGGACTGCCCAGTTCTATCTGGGAGCCAAGTACCAGAAGGGTGACGGTGTTGAGCAGGATGATGTCGAGGCTGTCAAGTGGTATCGTATGGCTGCTGAACAGGGACACAAACTGGCACAATACACTCTGGGATGGATGTACGATCAGGGGAAAGGCGTTCCCCGCAACAATACCGAGGCGGATAAGTGGTACAGCAAAGAAGCCGAACAGGGCGATGCCATTTCACAGTACGATCTGGGATGGAAATATCATAAAGGCGAAGGCGTTGAGCAAAATTATGCCGAGGCTATCAAATGGTATACCCAGGCGGCCGGACAGGGACTGGCGGCGGCGCAGTTCATTCTGGGCTCAATGTATGAAGAAGGTGAAGGTGTTTCCAAAGACTCCGCCGAGGCCATCAAGTGGTATCGTCAGGCGGCCGAGCAGGGTGACGCAGCCGCCCAGAATAATTTGGGCATGAAGTATGAAAAGGGCGAAGGTGTTCCGCAGGATCATGCCGAAGCCGTGAAGTGGTATCGCAAGGCCGCCGAGCAGGGTGATGCAGCTGCACAGAATAATCTGGGGATGAAATATGACAGGGGGCAGGGTGTTCCGCAGGATCATACCGAAGCGGTGAGGTGGTTTCGCAAGGCGGCTGAACAGGGCGACGCGAATGCCCAGCGCAATCTGGGATTGATGTTCCATGACGGCAACGGTGTCCCTCAGGATTATGTCAAAGCTTCGAAATGGTATCTGAAGGCAGCCGGGCAGGGCGATGCCAAAGCCCAGCTTAATCTGGGGATGATGTATCTCAAAGGCTACGGTGTTCCCCGGGACGATGCCGAGGCGATGAAATGGTATCGTCAGGCGGCCGGACGCGGCAGCACGGAAGCACTGAATACTCTGAAGGCGATGTGCAGCAAAGGAAGTTCCATCGCCCAATTCAATCTGGGATTGATGTACGAGGAAGGTCAAGGCGTCGCGCAGGATTATGCCGAGGCGGTGAAATGGTACACCAAGGCGGCCGGACTGGGACTGGCGCAGGCTCAGTTCAATCTGGGATTGATGTATATGGAAGGCGACGGATTGCCGCAAAACGATGCCGAGGCCGTGAAATGGTTTCGCAAAGCCGCAGTGCAGAATTTCGCTCCGGCCCAGTTTTCTCTGGCAATGATGTGCCGGTCCGGTGAAGGTGTCGCGCAGGATAACGTCGAGGCCGTGAAATGGTTGCATAAAGCCGCTGAAAAGGAACTTCCGGAAGCGCAGTTCACACTGGGATTGATGCATCAGTCCGGACAAGGGGTGAAACAGGATGATGATGAGGCACTGAATTTATTTATTAAGGCAGCCCAGCAGGGAGACGTAAACGCCCAGTGCTATTTGGGATTAATGTATCTCAACGGGCAAGGCGTTTTCCGGGACGATGCCGAGGCGAAGAAGTGGCTCTCTCTGGCGGCCGAACAGGACAGTGAGCAAGCCCGTCTTGGTCTCGTTTCGATGTCCCGCAAGAAAGAAGAGATTCCCGAGGAAGAAGATGGAACATTAACAAGGTATCGCAGGGCGGCCGAAAAGGGAAACGCCTCTGCTCAGTGTCATCTGGGGTTTATTTACTTAAACGGCGAGGGAGTTGAACAAAATGATACCGAGGCCGCGCAGTGGTATCAAAAGGCGGCCGAGCAGGGGAACATCCCTGCCCAAAACAATCTGGCTTTAATGTATCTGAACGGCAAAGGTGTCGCTCAGGATGATGCCGAAGCGGCAAAATGGTATCTGGAAGCAGCCCGTCAGGGCAGCGCTAATGCCCGAAATATGATCGCTGTTCTGTATCAGGAAGGCAGAGGCGTTGCGAAGGATGATGCCGAAGCGGTTAAATGGTTTCGCGAGGCTGCCGGTCAGGGAATTCCGGATGCCCAGTTCAGTTTGGGAGTAAAGTACGAAAAAGGGGAAGGTGTCGACCGGGACGATGTCGAAGCGGTGAAATGGTATCGTCAGGCGGCCGGGCAGGGCAACGTTTCCGCCCAGTGTAATCTGGGAGTTAAGTATGACAAAGGCGAAGGCGTAGAGCGCGATGAAACCGAGGCCGTGAAGTGGTTTCTTAAAGCGGCCCGGCAGGGTAACCAAAATGCCCTGAACAATCTGAAGGCCATGAGTACCAGAGGGGACTCTACTGCTCAATTCAATCTTGCTGAAATTTACCAGGAAGGTTTGTACCTGCAAAGAGATGATGTTGAAGCGGCAAAATGGTATCTGGAAGCAGCCCGGCAGGGGAATGCTGATGCCCAGTTCAATCTGGCCGTGATGTATGAAAAAGGAGAGGGCGTTGACCGGGATAATGCCGAGGCGGCGAGGTGGTATCTCAAAGCGGCTGAGCAGGGCAATATCAGCGCTCAGATCAATCTGGGCATGATGTATCGAAAAGGCGAGGGAGTTTCGCGGGACGATGCCGAAGCGCTCAAGTGGTATCAAAGAGCGGCCGAACAGGGCAGCACCTATGCTCAATGTAATCTGGGTATGATGTATCGAAAGGGTGAAGGAGTTTTGCGAAACGATGCCGAAGCGCTCAAGTGGTATCAAAGAGCGGCCGGGCAGGGAGATGTGCAGGCGCAGATTAATCTCGGCATGATGTATTCAAGCGGTAATGGCGCTTCTCAGGATGATGCCGAAGCGCTCAAGTGGTATCAAAAGGCGGCTGAACAGGGAAATGCTTATGCCCAGAACTTACTGGCCGGAAAGTATCAGGACGGCAGAGGCGTTTCCAAAGACGATGCCGAAGCCGTGAAATGGTATTTAAAGGCGGCCGAACAGGGTCACTCAGAGGCCCAGTTCTATCTGGGGTTGAAATACGATAAAGGCGAAGGAGTTTCGCGGGACGATGCCGAAGCTCTCAAGTGGTATCGTCAGGCCGCCGGGCAGGGAAACGCACGCGCTCAATGTAATCTGGGAATAAAATACGAAAACGGAGCAGGTGTTGACCGCGACGAAGCCCAAGCCGTGAACTGGTATCGAAGAGCGGTTCAGGGGGGCAGCGCCACTGCTCTGAGTAAACTGACTGCAATCTGTGAAAAAGGAAATGCCGCTGCTCAGTTGATTCTGGGCGAAATGTATCAGAAAGGCGAGGGTGTTCCTCAAGATGAAGCTGAAACGATGAAATGGAATCTCAAAGCGGCCGAACAGGGAAACGCACACGCTCAATTCAATCTGGCGGTGATGTACGATAAGGGAGAAGGCATCAAACAGGATGATGCCGAGGCCGTGAAATGGTATCTCAAGGCTGCCGAGCAGGGGGATGCGCGCGCTCAATGCAATATAGGCGTGAAATATGAACAGGGTAAAGGCGTCAAACAGGATGATGCCGAAGCCATAACGTGGTTTCGGAAGGCGGCTGAACAGGGAAACTCTGTCGCTCAGAATAATCTCGCGACAATGTATCTGAACGGTAAAGGAATTGAACAGGATAATGCCGAAGCCGTGAAATGGTATCTTATGGCCGCCGAACAGGACAACATTAATGCGCAAATCAGTCTGGGTTTGATGTACCGCAATGGCGAAGGAGTGACCCAGGATGATAGCGAGGCCGTAAAATGGTATCGCAAGGCGGCCGAGCAGGGGAACTCAACGGCCCAGGGTAATCTCGGCGTGATGTATCTCAACGGCAACGGTGTTCCGGAGGATTATGGCGAAGCCGCTAAATGGTTTCATAAGGCGGCCGGACAGGGAAACTCCAATGCCCGGAACAACCTTGGCGTGATGTACCAGAACGGGAAAGGAGTTCCCCGTGAATATGCCGAGGCTGAAAAATGGTATCGCAAAGCCGCCGACCAGGGGAACTCAATCGCCCAGAATAATCTGGCCTTGATGTATCTTAATGGCGAGGGCGTTGTCCGTGACTATGCCGAAGCCATCAAATGGTATCGCAAAGCGGCCGAACAGGAAGATGGAAAAGCCCAGTACTGTCTGGGAATGATGTATGAGGAAGGGAAAGGCGTCAAACAGAATACCACCGAGGCTGTGTTGTGGTATCGAAAAGCGGTCCAGCAGGGAGAAGAAGATGCCCTGAATAATCTGACGGAAATGTGTAACAGAGGAAATGCGGTTGCGCAGTATTATCTGGCATTGATGAACGAAGAAGGAGAGGGCATTGAAAAAGACGATGCCCAGGCCGCGAAATGGTATCGCAAAGCTGCCGAGCAGGGAAACGAAAACGCGCTGGAAAAACTCATGGCGATGTGTGAAAGAGAAAATTCATCCGCTCAATTTAATCTCGGCGGCATGTATCAGGACGGCATGGGTGTTCCGCAGAGCAATGCGGAGGCTGCCAAATGGTATCGCAAGGCGGCCGGGCAGGGGCACGCCACCGCCAAGTTGAGACTGGATAAGATCAAAGATAAATAATTGCGGCAGTCGCACTCACCCGGTGTTATGGTGTTTTTGTTTCCTGTTTCGGCTCAAGCATTCCCTTCAACAGTTCCGCGAAAGGGCCGTTTTCACGCCACGCGTGGCACGTATTGACAAGGTATCTTCCGATCAATTTTGTCTCCTCCCGATTAAAGTCGGAAGGCTTTTGTGAGCGGTACGCCGCGAATCCCTGAACAACAGCCGGTGCCATAGCCAGCAGCAGTTCCACCAGATGGGTGCATCCCCTGACGCCCCCGGCAATTTTTTTTACTTTTGAAGTAAACCCTCTTGTAATGGTCAGTCCTTTGATGGGGGCAAGACACTCCAGTGTTTCCAGGCACGCGGCACGCGGAACCGATATCAGATCAACATCGATATCCTCAATGACAAGACTGGAACAATTAATCAGCAGACGGATACCCATGTGATGAATGACGCCCGCCGGAAAACTTTCACCGGTGACCAGATGGGAATCCTGAAAGCGTTCGTCTTTGAGAAATCCCTCTACAATCAATCTTTGCCCGTCATAATTGTATGTCGTTATTTCAATGCTTCTCGTGTGTAATTTTTCTTTTTTTGATTTCCAGGCGTTTTGCATTTATCTGTTTCTCCCGCATATATTTTTGACAAACGTGCAAACTCTTATAATTTATACCAATAAAAATAAAATGCTATGACTATTTGCGGAGGAATTGATGATGTTTATTTGTTCCGCGAAACTGGGAAGAGGCGGCAAGCCGGGTGAGGGCCAGCTTATAAGGGCACCTCATATCCTTCAAGATCAACTTCAAAGGTATTGAGGAAAATGCTCACCATCATATAGCAGCCCGCCGCGATCGCCAGTTCCACCAGCTCTTCATGAGAAAGATGTTTGCTGATGGCGGAAAATGTTTCGTCGCCGACTTTGCGATTGAGCACGGTTTCTTCGGTGAAACGCAAAACCAGCCGTTCGAGTTCGGAAAAAACCGGATCGGCGGAACCGATATCCAGCGCTTTGATTTTTTCATCCGGCATGCCCACACGTTTGCATAACTTGCGGTGCTGATGAACTTCGTAATGAGAATTGCACAGAATACCGGCGCGGGTAATAGCCATTTCCCGCAGGATCAGATCAAGCTTGCCGCCAGTGAGTACTGCCGCGGGCAAACCGATAAATTGGCGGGCAATAGCCAGAGGAGCGTGAGTAATAATTTTAAAAATATTTAAATTAAAAGGCGGAGCTCCCTGCAACTGAATTTTTTCCGTCTCTGTTTCCGCAGGTTTAAAATCGGGTATGCGCGCCATAATAATCTCCTGGTGAAAATTGCTAAAAACGAGTGCAGACGTTTGAAGCGTTAGTCAAACCATCCGCTTGCGAAGCATAGAGGATTCAGGTCATCGGTTTTTTTGTAAAATGACGTTTCATTCCGTTGAGCACGGTTACGCAACGGTTCAATTCACGGTATGCCGGAAGTCCGGCATTTTCGGCAAGACCCCTTAAATGTTCGGCAAAATCTTTTCTTCCTTCCACCCATAAAACCGCCGGCTTTTTATTCTCTTTGAGCAACACCGTAAGTTCTTCAAAAAAATCCTGTCCGATCAGCGGTGTGGCATAACTGTGGAAGATAATCGAATCGACGGCAGGATCTTTGATTACCGCGGTAAGGGAACCCCGGAAGACTTTTTCAAAACCGTGGCGCTCAATCGCTATCCAGAGATCAAGGGGATGGTCGGGCTTGTTCCAGGGCGGAAAAAACTCCGCGACGGACGCCAGTGTTTCCGCGGAGAGTTTTGCCAGCGGCAGTCCGCAGTCTTCCATCAGGTCGGTTGTGATGGTGCCCGCGCCGCCGGAGAAAGTGAGAATGGCGGTGCCTTTTTGCGGATGAGGATAAAAGGGCATATTTTTCGCGAAAGCCCGCGCCATGTCGGTAAGTTCTGCCGGGTCCAGCACTTCGATAATGCCCGCCTGACGGAAAGCGCCGCTGGTGACGCGATAATTCCCCGAAAGACTTGCCGTGTGGCTTTGCGCCGCTTTTGCTCCCTCCTGACTTCGGCCTCCCATCAGAACGATAATGGGTTTCTTGGTTGTTTTCGCCAGAGAAGTAAATCTTCTTCCATCCACCAGCGATTCGAGATAACAGGCGATAACCCCGGTATCCTTGTCGTTAATCATGTATTCCAGAATGTCGCTTTCGTTGATGTCGCACTTATTGCCGATTGAGCACACTTTGCTCACGCCCATGATTCCTTCCTGCAGCGCGTGGAGCAGAAAACCGGCGGAAAGCATGCCGCTTTGAACGATCATGCCGACACTGCCGCCTCTGAGCACGTCCGGCCACACCAGCGAATTGATGAACGAAAAGACGTAGGTCCTGTTGCCGTCAATAAAACCCATGCAGTTGGGGCCCCATAATCTGATGCCCGCTTTCGTGGCGTTTTCCAAAGCAAGCTTTTGAAGCCTCGCGCCTTCTTCGCCTGCCTCAGTGAATCCGCCGGATTCGATGATGATTCCTTTGACTCCCTTTTTCGCGCATTCATTGATGGTGTCCGGAAGTTCTTTCGAAGGGATGAAATAAATGGCGAGGTCGATGTCACCGGGAATTGACGCTATATCGGGATAACAGGGAATGCCCAAAATTTCCTTGTAGCTTTTATTGACCGGATAAATCTTGCCTTTAAATCCGGCAGTGACATTTTTTATAATGGAATATCCGCCTTTATTTTTATTATCGGATGCTCCGATAATGGCGACACTCTTCGGATTGAAAAAATAATCTAACATCTAAACACCTTCTTTTTGCCATTACACCCATTGCAAGGCGCATCCTGTGTGCCATGGCTATATCATTTGGGCGCAGACAGGGGTCCGGTTACTCTTTTCTTCCCTCCCTTGAGGGGAAGGATTTTATATTTGCCTTCTTACGTTGCTTCGTAATGACAGCGTTACTTCAAAACAACCAGCGCGTCGACGGCCACAGGCTTGTCTCCGCAAACAATCAGCGGATTAATATCAATTTCCGCAATGGCATCGTACTTGATTCCCAGATCGCCCACGCCGACAAGAGCTTTGGCTAAAGCATCTCTATCTATCGCGGGGCTGCCTCTGAATTCGCCAAGCAACTTCTTTGTTTTGATTTCGTCGATCATTTCAAGGGCGTCTTCTTTGGTAAGCGGAGCGACACGAAAAGTCACGTCTTTTAATGCTTCCGTAAATATGCCGCCCATACCGAACATGACGCATGGACCGAACTGTGGATCACGGGAAAGCCCGATAACAAATTCACGCGATCCCTTGACCATTTTTTCCACAAGCACGCCGTCAATATTTTTTACCTTACCCGAGAGTTCGTCAAAAACCTGCGCTACTTCTTCCGAAGTGTTTATATTGAGCGCGACCATGCCTGCTTCCGTTTTATGGGCGAGTTCCGCGGAGCATCCCTTCATCACTACGGGATAACCCATTTTCTCGGCTTCCTGAATCGCTTCCTCTTTGGTTTTGGCCAGCGCCGCCGCAGCGACCAGAACGCCGGCTGATTCAATGACCTGTCTTGATTCGTATTCGGACAAAGTCTTTTGTCCACTCTTTAGAGCTTTTTCAATTACGTTCAACATGTTTTCACCTCATTAATTGACCCTAAGTCATTAATTTATTTTAACCGGAATTGTCAAGGGTTTGTTGGCGGCATAAATTTCGCTGATAATAATGCCCGGACTTCATTTGAGTTTCATTAAAGTTTGGGACTCATTATGATTGACATACAAGAAGCTTCTTTATATATTTTTACAATGAATAAAGAATTTCTTCTCAAAAAACGTAAGACCAAACTGGTCATCACCATGGGACCGGCCTTGCAGGAGGATGAATCTCTGCGGGAAGCCTTAAAACTTGCCGACGCAGTCCGGCTCAACGCCAGCCATAGCCGACCTGCGGAACGAACGCCGGTCCTGAAACGCATACGGAAAATTTCGGATGAACTGGGAAGGATGATACCCGTCTTTCTGGATCTACAGGGGCCCAAGTGGCGTATCGGTCTGCTGGAAGAGCCGGTGCTCCTGGAGAAGGACAGCATCGGAGTTCTTTACCCGGCTGACGCAACGGCGCCCGAAGGTTATCCCTGGGCGGCGCCTCTGCCGCACCCGGAATTGTTTTCTGGCGCCAAAATCGGCCAGATCTGGGTGCTCGACGACGGGGCGCTGAAACTTGAAGTTACGGAAATATGCAATCAGCAAATCCTGCTGAAGGTGCTGGTGGGCGGTCTGTTGAAGGCACGCAAGGGCGTCCATCCCATCGGATTAGATGTAGCGTTCGATCCTCTGACTCCTCAGGATCTGGAAGATGTCCGCTGGGGTGTTCAAGAGGGCGTGGATCTCTTCGCTCAGAGTTTCGTGCGCCGTGCTTCCGACGTGGAGGCGCTGAATCTGCATATCAGGGAACTGGGCGGTCCCCAGACCATAATCGCCAAGATCGAGCATCCTCAGGCGCTGGACAATCTGGAGGATATTCTACGCGTGAGCTGGGGCGTAATGGTGGCACGGGGCGATCTGGGGGTGGAATTTGGTGTGGAAAAAGTGCCCGCGCTCCAGAAACAAATTATCCGGAAGGCGCGCCAGGAGTTGAAGCCCGTCATCACCGCGACCCAGATGCTGGAGAGCATGATCGAGAATCCACAACCCACCCGGGCTGAGGCGAGCGATGTTGCCAACGCCATCTGGGACGGCACGGATGCCGTGATGCTTTCTGCCGAAAGCGCCGTGGGCAAGCATCCCCTTGAGGCTATTGAATATCTGGACAGCATTGCTGCCGACGCGGATGTGCACTACAAGCCCCGCATCGGTTTCCAGACTGAAACCCTGGGGGAAAATCTTTCCGGCCGCACGGACGTATCCGTAGCTTTCGCAGCCTGCCGCACCGCGGAGGAGATCGGCGCCAAGTTCATCATGGCCTTTACCGAAGGCGGAGGCAGCGCCCGCCTGGTCTCCCGGTTGGCGGCGAATATTCCCGTGATCGGCGCTACCACGGACATCGCCAACGCCCGACGCATGGGGCTTCTGCGGGGCGTGGAGAGCCTGCTCATTTCCCGGACCAGGCATTTCTCGGAATTGCTGGCCGCTATCCATCCGCTTATAAAGTCCATAAAAGGCCTTGAATCAGGTGATCGTGTTGTCATGACACTCGGACACCCGCTGTGGACCACGGGAGCGACGAATATGATGAGAGTGGAAACATTCTGAATCAAAGGGGGCGGTCAAAACAGCCGAGTGTCCTTACCGCTTATGGAAAAAGCCGGATTAAATTGATTGAATAAATAAAGTTTAAATAAAGTCCATACACGATAAATTCCGCTATAGTACGCAAGGTTAAAAGCAATAAAAAATTAGTGTGGTGTTCCCGGATTTCCGGAATAACTGAGAGGAAGGAGTGTATAAAATGAGTTTAGAACCCGATTTACGTTTCTTTAAGGAAGATTTATGCGATTGCTGCGGCATTTGCTTTCAGCGCTGTCCTGTTCTGGAGCTTCCGGAAAACGAGGCGAAACAGGAGATAAAAAAACTTATTAACGGAGACGCGGATAACTCTCTCGTGCTTCAGACCTGTGTCACCTGTAATATTTGCGATTTCGCCTGTCCTCAACACGCGAATCCCTATGGGCTGGTTCTGGAACGTCATAACGAAACAAGAAAAAAACAGGGTCTGCCTTTCATGGCCAAGTTTATTTTTCCCAACGAGCCGGAGAACATGTGGACCAATACCAGGTTATTAATGGGAGAGGATGAACGCTCTTTGCTGCATTTCTGGGAGGAAAATCTGAAAAATCCCCGGGAGGAAGTCCTGCTCACCGGTTTTTATAATAATCTTCTGCCTTACGTCGCCCAGACTTCACTCCTTGAAGAACTGAAACCGTCCATTGTGGGAAGCGACAGCATGTTCGGAATGGGGGAAGATGCCTATCGGATCGGGTTTCTGGAGGAAGCTCAACGGCTGGGTATGCTTGCCAAGCAGAAGTTTTCCGGAATGGGCATCAAGAAGCTGTACTGCTTTATGGTAGTCGAGGCCTCGATGTTTACGGATGTCCTGCCCAAAAAATTCGGCATTGACTTCGACTTTAAAGTTGAGCTTTTGGACGACTGGATATTGGACCGGCTGAAGGACGGGAAAATAAAGGTGGTTAATAAATTGAACAGGGAAGTTACCGTCCACGACAACTGCTGCGGGAGATATATGAACGGAAAACTGCCGGATACAACCCGTGAAATAATGGAACGCATCGGTTGTAAGGTAACTGAAATGCGGCATAGCGGAGAAAATGCGCTTTGCTGCGGCTGGGCCGGAACCGTTCCCACACTGTTCGGCGCAACTTCCGGCAATCCGCTGCACACGTTACTTAACCTTATGCAAAGCCTGTATCTCCGATTGCAGGAGGCGGAGGCAACAGGCGCTAAAGTCCTGGTTGTCCCTTGCCCCGGCTGCTGCGCGTTCCTCTCTTTGATCAAGGTTCTGACCAACAGCAAAATGGAGATATATCTTCCCCTGGAACTTGTACAGATGGCCGCCGGGGAAACACCCGTTCATAAACACGATCAACGCGCCTGGGATATTCTGGCGGTTACCACCAACCTCGTTCTCAAATGGTTCTCTTCTCCCAAACGATTCATTCCCCGGCCAATCGATATAGAAAAGCCACTGCCCCGGGCCGGATGGGTTGATCAGACCCGCATAAAATATTTTGGCAAGTTGTATCACAGCATTCTGATACAGAACACTGTCACCAGAAGAATAATCGCCGCTGCTGTCAAAACCATGATCAAAAGATATCGAGTTTATCTCGAGAAAAAGAAGCGCAATTTACTCAGTCAGAAAGTTGTTTAAAGCATGCAAGGCCAAAGGGGAAAAATAATCAGGATGGTATCGGATTTAAAAATGTTTAGCGCGGAAAAGAGGATGAAACATGAATCAGGATAACGGAATATTGTTTACGGCAAAAAAGATAGGAAATGCAACAATAAAGAACAGGTTTATCCGCTCGGCGACATTTGAAAACGCCGCCAGCCAAGACGGAAGTATTGGAGAAGAATATATCAAAATTTATGAGAGACTCTCGAAGGGGCAGGTCGGTCTTATTATAACAGGCATGGTCTATACGAGTGGTGAAGGTAAAAGTTATCATCGTCAGGCAGGCCTTCATTCCGATGAAGCTATTGCCGGTTTTGCCGCGATGAACGACATGGTTCATCAAAACGGTTCAAAAATATTCGCGCAGTTATGTCATGGGGGCAGACAGTCCATGGCTCTGGGCTGGAGGCCTCCGGCGCCATCCGTCGGCATGATAGATTTGACGTATCGTATTTTCCCGCGGTCCATGAACAATCGGGAAATACTTTCCGCGATTAAAACCTTTGCCTCTGCCGCAAAGAGGGCTCAAAAGGCCGGGTTCGACGGAATCCAGATTCACGCGGCCCATGGATATCTTATCAGCGAATTTCTTTCACCATATTTTAACCGGCGCAGCGATGAATGGGGCGGAAGTACGGAAAAAAGATTCAATTTTTTGAAAAGAGTGTATGAAGCAATGCGTGAAGCGGTGGGATCAACATATCCGATCACGGCAAAAATCAATATTGAGGATCATACGCCGAAAGCCGGTTTAACAATAAAAGAATCCGTTGAGCATATTAAAGGACTTGTGGATCTGGGCATCGATGCCATTGAGATTTCCTGCGGTACACTTTCCTTTTCCATGTTCAATCAATCCCGCGGCAATGTTCCGGTGGCTGCTTTGGCAAAAGTCATGATCAGGCCGTTACAGCCTTTTGCGCGACTATTTTTGAAAACAGTATATCCGGAGAAAAAATTTGTTTTTTATGAGGATTACAACCTTTGGGCATGCGATGATGTTAAACCTCTGCTGAATGATACGCCATTGATGCTGGTGGGAGGTTTGCGCAGCTACGAATCCATGGAGAAGATTGTGAGGGAGCAAAAAGCGGATTTTGTTTCCATGTGTCGTCCTTTCATACGTCAGCCGATGATTGTAAAAAACTGGAGTAATGGAGATATAAAACAGCTTACATGCAACAACTGTAATAATTGTTTTGGCTTTGTGCCTCTTGATGAGTCCATAAGATGTAATCTGAATAGATCATTTTAGAGCAAATCCTTAAATGATCTATCAGCATCGTTAAAACTTAATTACTTAAATCTTCTTAATTCACCCTTCACCTTTGACCTTTCTCCCTGCAAATGATATGAAAACGGCGCTACGGCACGCTGCAGCGGAAATTATGTCCGGAGATTTATATGAATGGCGCGAACACTTTCATGATGTTTTCAATCGTTGCCTACATGGTGGCGGTTATCATAATTGGTTTTGTCTATGCCAAACGCAATGATCAGGTCGGCGACTTTTATCTGGGCGGCAGAAAACTTGGTCCCATAGTCACAGCCATGAGCGCGGAAGCATCGGATATGAGCAGCTGGCTTCTGATGGGACTTCCCGGCGTTGCTTATCTTTCCGGTTTTGCGGATGCGGGCTGGACGGCGATAGGTCTGGCGATCGGCACCTACGTCAACTGGCTGGTGGTTGCCCGGCGACTGCGCCGCTACTCGGTGGTCGCGGGAAATGCCATTACCCTGCCGGAATTCTTCTCCAACCGCTATCATGATTCCGGAAAACTTTTGACATGGATAGCGGCTCTCGTTATCCTGATTTTTTTTATTCCTTACACGGCGGCCGGCTTTGCCTCATGCGGCAAACTCTTTAACAGCCTGTTTGGTGTCGATTACACAACGGCCATGATCGTCGGTGCAGTCGTTGTAGTTGCCTATACGGCTATCGGCGGATTTCTGGCCGAAAGCGCGACCGATCTGATCCAGGGCATTATTATGAGCATAGCGTTGCTGGGTATTTTGATTTTCGGCGCCGTCGTCGTCGGCGGTTTTGGCGCTGTGTTCGAAGAATCAAGCTCTCTCCCGGGTTATCTCAGCATGACCTTTACCCATAATGTCGCATCCGGCAAAGCTGAAAGCTACGGTCTCGTCACAATCATTTCCACAATGGCCTGGGGACTCGGCTATTTCGGCATGCCTCATATTCTTTTGAGATTTATGGCCATCGGCGATGAAAAGAAGCTGGTCTTTTCCCGGCGCATCGCTGTGACCTGGGTGGTCGTTTCACTCACGGTGGCTGTTTTAATCGGCGTCGTCGGACACGCCATGTCCGTGAACGGGTCTATTCCCCTGCTGGAAGGAACTGCTTCCGAAACAATTATTATCAGGATGTCGGAGCTTTTAAGCCACACGGGTACAATAAGCGCTTTAATCGCCGGTGTTGTTCTTTCCGGAATTCTGGCCGCCACCATGTCCACTTCCGACTCGCAGCTTCTGGTGGCCTCCTCCAGCGTTACCGAAAATCTTCTTAAAGATTGTTTCGGTATCAAGCTTCCCGCGGATACGACCATGCATATCGCCAGAGCCGCGGTCATTACCGTTGCCATTATTGCCGCATTCATCGCCAGGGATCCGGACAGCTCAATTTTCGTCATCGTGTCATTTGCCTGGGCGGGTTTCGGCGCAGCCTTCGGTCCCGTGATGCTGTTTGCTCTTTTCTGGAGGCGTTCCAATGTGTACGGCGCTGTGGCCGGCATGGTTTCCGGAGGCGTGACTGTTTTTGTCTGGAAATATCTTGTACGGCCCCTCGGCGGGGTATGGGATATTTATGAGCTATTGCCCGCTTTCATTTTCGCGTGTGTTGCCATTGTAGTGGTCAGCCTGCTCACCGAAGCCCCCGGCAAGGAAATTACCGACGAATTCGACACCGTTATTAAGATGGGAAACCAGTAATTTCCTGGCATTGTGAGCCATCTTTTTTCTATTTCGTCAAATTAGCTGAGTCCGGAATCCATTTTTTCAATTACTCAACACGTAACACCCAAAACTTAAAACTTCTCTATTATTTCTATTTTGATATAATTACACAATGAAAGAACAAAAACAAAAAAGCTGGACGCAGAAGGTGATGCAAACCAGTTTTGCACTTGATCTGGAACCGGGTGTATTTACCTTTGACGATCCGCGCCGGATTGCTCAATCGCTTAAAGAGTCGGCCGAGCGCAGTACGCAGAGAAAGGCGGGGCCATTTCAATCCGCAATGTCCATGCTTAACTATTATATCAATCGGGCAGGAACAAAATTACCACCCGAACGAAAAGAAATATTGGAACAGGCCAAAGACGAACTCCGCGAACTGTATGGAAGGCAAAGGCGAAATTCCAAATAAGATGTCATGGTGAGCCATCGCTCTTATTTACATTGAACTTTGAATAGTATTTTTACTTAATTACTTAAAACTTAAAACTTTTCTTTTTACTGTTTATTATAAAAAACATTGACACTTTTCATTTTGAAGCGTATTTGAAACGCAATGAAAAGGAAAGAGTGTATGAAAGCATTTTGGAACTATGCAACCAGAACGGTAAAAACGACAAACCACAAGCGTGGCTGCGGCGGGTTGCGTGCGTTTGGAGGTGAACATTAATTCTTAATCCTAATCGCAACTATTCAACCCGCCACGGACAACCCTGGCGGGTTTTTTAATGACACTCGCTAAGAGCAAGCGAAGCGTAGCTCGAAGCGTTAGTGGAATTATCCCCGAAGCGTAGCGGTGTGGGATGACACTCGCTAAGAGCAAGCGAAGCGTAGGGGGTATGAGTCCCAAACTTTATTCTCCCTTTTCTAAAAGGAAATGAAGAGGGATTTTCAAATCTCCCCTCGCCCCTCTTTAAGAAAGAGGGGGGAACATAGAACATAGAACATAGAACGTTGAACGATATGAACATGAACTCGAAAAATAATCCCGATCACCTGTCTTCGGGAATCGACAACGCCTCTCAAGAAGACGTGATGACACGCCAGACTATCGGCACATTCATTGCTGTAGTTGCCGCACATCTTCTGGCCGATTTCATGGGCACCAGTGTGTGGCCGGTTTACAAAACACTTGCCGGTCTGGATGTTGCCAAAGCCGGATGGATTGCCACCATCATTGCCATGAGCGGAACATTCATGCAGCCGTTATTCGGTTCACTCGCCGACCGTTTCGGACCGCGGCGGATAATCCTGCTGGGCACACTGCTCACCTCGCTTGCTTTGTTGCTTGGTCCGCTGACCGATTATAAGGCAACCCTCGAACACCTGCTTCCCACCGTGTTCGGGTTAAGCGGCTTCTATATCGTCATGTTCATCATCCTTGCCGCCGGAAGGCTGGGGCAGGACATGTTCCATCCGGCGGGAGCGGGGCTGGCGGGCAGTTTTTCCGCCCGGCGCGGTTCGATGTTCCTTGCCATATTTATTGCTGTGGGCAGCATCGGCTTCGGTCTCAGCCAGATTATATTTCGCACGGTTTACCACCACCTGAATCATCACACCGAAATTCTGCTGATTCCCGTGCTGATTCTCTGGGGGTGCATCTGGAAGTGGTGCCGTCCCGCGGAAGTGCTGCAATCCAAAAGAGGATCCGTATTCGCGTCGATTAAATCCCTTCGACCGATCGCGGGATCGATTTTCGCGTTGTTCCTTATCCTGTCTATCTCGGCCGGTGTGAACAGCGGGCTGTTTTTTCTCATGCCGGAATTCGCCCATGAGAAAGGTTATCCGGTCTGGATAGGGCAGGGCGGCGCCTTCGGTCTGATTGTTCTGGGCTCCACATTATTCATGGTGCCGATGGGACATCTGGCAGACCGCGTCGGCCGTCGTCGAACATTAATAGCAATGATGATTTTGTCTGCCGTCAGTTATCACGCCATTGTCCGCCTCACACTGCCGGTGCCGGCGTTTATCGTGCTCTGCATTGCGGGCGGAGCGTTTCTGGGAATAGTCAATCCGCTGGGCATCGCGCTGGGACAAAGGATTGCGCCGCGGGAAAATGTCAGCATCGTCTCGGCTATCCTGATGGGCTGGGCATGGTGCCTGGGCGGGACCGTGCCCAGCATCGTGGGCGAGCTGTACGTGCGCTTCGGTCACAACGCAACAAAAACTCTGATGTGGCTGGGCATCGCCAACATCGTGATGGTCATGCTGGGTTTCTGCGTGCCTAAGTTAGCAGACAATGAAAAATAAAAAATATACGGTCAATGGAACTTTGAACGTAGAACATAGAACGTAGAACAGTCTTTTATATTTTTATCTACTCCCTCTTGCGAGGAATATCATAATTCCTGTAAATACTTGCAGTCTTTACATGCAATATTTTTTAAAAAGGCGTTAGTTATCTTAATCTCGCGCTATGCCAAGAGCATCGGTGATGTACGCGGCTCTGCATGATTTACTAAGGTATATTTGTAGCATTAAACGAAGGTTCATATCTGATCTTTTAATGGTCTTAGTCTCTAAATGAGTAAAAGAAAAAATAGACGAAACGCTGACACCAAATTAAAAAAGTGGTGAAATGTCAAGAATAAAGATTTGACCCCGCGTTCTGTTCTAGTCCTACATGTTTCACTAAAAAATAAGTTTTAAAGTTAATTGGAGGCTGAAGATTGATTTTTTATAGTCTAATCAACCAAACAAAAAAGGGAATGGGCGAAACGCATATGCCAGCTGAGAAAAAAGTGGCGAAATGTCAAGAATAAAGATTTGACCCCACTTCCTAAGACTGCTTGAGATTATTCAGCGAAAAAAACTACCAGTTCAAATAGCTTGAGGCATTCGGGAGATATTTTTTTTAGACATTCCAGTCAAACATTCCCTTATCAAAAAATAGAAACGGTCCATTTATTTCCCATTAAAAATCACTTGACTTTTTAGTCTTTGTTAATTAATGTAGACCAAAATACGATATTAGTCGAAAAGGTGAATATGAATAAAGATGAAGCAGTAAAAAGTGTAATTAAAGATGCAGCAAAGCGCGTTTTTAGTAAATGGGGGTTGAATAAAACAACAATGGAAGATATTGCCCATGAAGCTGGAAAGGCAAAAAGCACTCTCTATTACTACTTCAAAAGTAAAGAAGAAATTTTTGAAAATTTATCAATAGATGAACTTAATATCATCCTTTTTAAAGCAAAAGCTGCTATCAAAGGAATAAATTCACCAAAAGATAAATTGAAAGTATACATTGCCACTACTTTTACTGAAATTAAAAAAACTGCCAATATTTACTCTCTGATAAAAGGTGAGATCAAAGGAAATAAAACATTGATAGATAATATCCGTAAAAGGTTCGATATTAGTGAGGAGGCAATTATACTGGAAATATTGACGCTCGGTTTAAAATACAATGAATTTAATTTTTTAAAGGATATAGAACTTAAGAAAGCAGCGAATGTGATTATGGAGATAATACGCGGTTTGGAAATAAACTTATTCCTAGAAAACGAGGATAGTGAGAAAGTGGATATTGCGATAAGACTTGTAGTAGAGGGACTTTAAAATTTTTTTATACTTTGTCGACTAAAATACTAAATTAGTCTAACAATACAAGAATAGATGAAAAATGTAAAACTGAAGCCAAGATTATTACGTTGGATAGGTTTATCTAAGGATATTATTTTTAAAACGAAGGATAACTAATTATGACAAAAAATAAATGCTTACGTTGTGGATATGAATGGAATAGTAAAAAAGAGAAGTTAAAATGTTGCCCGTCCTGTAGGAATTATCGCTGGAAAGAACCAAGAAGGAATGTTGATCTAAACAAGGAAGGACAAAGAAGTCTATAAAATGAAACTAAAGCAAATAATCAAATTTCGGCATCTGTGAATGAAGAAGTTTTTTTAGAATTATAATAAAAGGTGAAATATTAGTGACTTCTGTTTGAAAAATTATCAAATGAAGTAATGATGGTTTGCTATGAGTATTTATATAAAGAGACTGTAAACTAATCTGTGTAAATGGGGATATTTTCATATTGCCGAAATCAGAGAATCTAATTGTTTAAGAGCCAATATTTTACTGCAATATTTACAAGGCATTTATTCATGTACAGAACATTGCGCACATTGCTG
>JAJFTS010000205.1 GCA_021372815.1 Deltaproteobacteria bacterium
GATAGCGTCCGGCAGTTCCACCTACGGATCGGCATTGAATCCGGGGGCGGTAACATTTGACAATGCCGTGAGCGGTGATGATGTGTCCAGTACGGCAGGCGTCGATACATCAACCTTGAGCACGAGCGGCAATCCCGTTGCCGGGACCTATACGCAGACCGCCGGAGCGATCAGCGGTGACGATGCTGGCAACTACACATTTGCCGGATTTACCACCGCGACGGAAAACTACACCATTAATCCGCTGGCGATTACAGGCAACATCACGGCCGGCAACGAGACTTACAATACGACCACCGCCGCCACAATCACCGGACGCTCGCTTACCGGCGCGATTGACGGCGATCTGGTAAGTTACACGGGCGGCACAGCCGTGTTTGACAACCCAAACGCCGCAACAGGCAAGACGGTAACAGCGACAGGCCTCAGTCTTACCGGCGCCGATGCGGGCAACTACACCGTCAACACGACGGCCACTACGACGGCGACAATAGCACCGGCCGCGTTAACCGTCACGGCCAACGATGACAGCAAGACCTATAACGGGCTGGCCTACAGCGGCGGGAACGGCGTAACCTACAGCGGCTTTGTCGACGGTCAAACCGAATCAGTGCTGGGCGGCACACTGGCCTATGGCGGCACGTCACAGGGAGCCGTCAACGTGGGAAGCTATACGATCATTCCCTCGGGTCTGACTTCCGGCAACTACACCATCAATTATATTGACGGGACATTGAGCATTGCCGCGCGGCACAGTTTCCAGCCGGCATTGTATATGTATCGGCTGCTTGATACGGAAAATAATGAGGACGCCAATCTTTTAAATAACATGACTCTGGCGGGCCTTTCCGGTGATGGATTATTTAATCCTCATGACAGGCATTGGACGATCGAAGGGAATATCTTCTGTTTACCGGGTCAGGAAGATTAGGAAAAGAAACTTAAGAAACAAAAAATGAAAAAAATAAATTAATCTGACCTGCTATGCACCTTAATCCTCTCCTTTGAAGGGAGAGGATTAAGGTGCATTTCCTAAAACTCTTATCGTTGCCCCTTTCAACCCGAAATCCTTAACTATGACGTCTCCTAAAAGCTGTGAAGTTGCAGGTATAATATTCACTAGCTAAATGCTTGCGGTTTACTATTTAACTAAAGTTCGAGTTTCACTGCCGCCCCGGTATCCGGGCGACCGGAAGCGTATCCCGGAATGGGAATGTAAGAAAGATTTAAGATTTAAAGCTTAAGATTTAAGTTAAAAGATTAAAGCCTCTTGTCCGAATGGACAAGGGGCTTTTTTTGTCCGAATTTTTATTTTCCTATCCCGGTTTTTTTGTGTTATTCTAAGTAAAATTCAAGCTAGAGTTGTGTCTTCTTTCTCCGGTCGTAATATTCAGGCCCCCGCTCCTTTTGGCAAAACAGGTTTTGAAAACAATTTAAACCCGTCAACCAGATTAAAAGGAGGTTTCTTATGCCGTCAAGAAAGATAAAAGAATTTTTGGACAATCAGGCGGTTAAATATGTGAATATCTCTCATTCACCGGCCTACACGGCCCAGGAAATTGCTCAGTCCGCGCACATCCACGGAAAGGAACTGGCAAAAACCATCATCGTCTTCATTGAGGGCAAAATGGCCATGGCCGTCCTGCCCGCTGTTTATTCTATCGATTTCGATTATTTTCGGAAGGAAATCGGCGCAAAGAAGATCGAACTTGCTTCCGAACAGCAATTCAGGGATATATTCCCGGATTGCGAGCTGGGCTCCATGCCCCCTTTCGGCAACCTTTACGGTATGGAAGTCTATGTGGATAAGCATCTGGCGGAAGATGAAGAGATCGCTTTCAATGCCGGTTCCCTCTCGGAACTGATCCGGATGTCCTACCGGGACTTCGAGAGACTGGTGAAGCCTAAGGTGGTCAGATTTACCTGAGGGTATTTTTCAAGGGTGCGGTAAAAAATCGCCGGATTGTGTTTATCAGCGTTCCCTGCCCACAGGAATCAAATACAAAGGTTCGTGATCGGCAGGAAGATGAAGCGTCTGCTTGACTTTTTCATCCTGGAAGGCTCCCACGGGCACAGCTCCCAATCCCAGCGATACTGCCTGAAGCAGCAGATTTTGACAGGCGTGTCCGGCTTCCATTTTTATATATCTCTCGGCCCGGTTACCGTATTTTTTAGATGTTCTTTCATATACGGCGGCAATGACGAAAACTGCCGGCGCCGCTTGGACGCTGTTTTGATCCAGGGCGGCCTGGGCAAGTTGACGGCGAATATCCTGTTCCAGAATGCGGGCAAGACGATGGTGATCAGGCAGATAGTGAAATACACCTTCCTGGAGTACCACGTAGACTTCCAGGGGAAATAATGCGCCTGCCGACGGAGCTGTTCTGGCGCCCCAACTGCGCGTTATACCCTGAGCCGCCCAAAGCAGTTGGGACAGCTCTTCTTTCGTCAAAGGTTTCGAAGAAAATTCTCTGATCGATTTTCGATGCGCTAAGGTTTCTTCCAAAGACATTTTTCCTGTATGCACAGGTGAAGGAAGATTGATAATGGAATGGTCTTGCAAGGGATTCATTTTTCTATCCTCCGCAGAGCTTGTCATTACGCCGGCCAATATAAAAATTAGAATATTCGCGAAAACAATATATTTTAATTTCTGATGACCGGAAATGTTATCCATGATCTTTCAGGCTTTTCGTCAAATTTTTTTATCGTTTTCTTCTCAAGCGTTGTATTAACTTATCTTGCCGAATTTCTCCGGTGTTAAAAAACCTAAGCCAATTCCGCACAATGTTCGTGTGGAACCGGCTTACGGGTGCATGTTTTGTCGAACGTTTTTATCTGTAGCTCAATTTCTTTAATGCCTCAATGCGGTCGTCCAGCGGCGGATGGCTCATGAACAGAAGCGCCAGGTTGTGTTTCGAAGGCTTGCCGTTGATGCCGAAGGCGGACATTTGATCCGGCAGCGGTTCGGAGGTTGCCGTCTTGAGTCTCTCCAGCGCGTTGATCATGCTCTGCGTTCCTGCCAGTTTCGCCCCGCCCGCGTCAGCGCGGAATTCCCTCTGCCTGCTGAACCACATGACAATAATGCTGGCGAGTATGCCGAACAGAACCTGGGCGATCATGGACGTCACGAAAAAGCCGATGCCGACGCCTTCATCATCTTCGTTTCTGAAAATGACTCTGTCCACAAAAAATCCCACCACGCGGGATAGGAAAATAACAAACGTGTTGACCACGCCCTGAATCAGAGACAGCGTCACCATGTCGCCGTTGGCCACATGGCTTATTTCATGACCGATGACTGCCTCGACCTCATCTTTGTTCATGGCGTTGAGAAGCCCCGCGCTTACGGCGACCAGTGCCTTATTTTTATTCATGCCGGTGGCGAAAGCGTTGGGTGAGGGGGAATCGAAAATGGCGACTTCCGGCATACCGATATTGGCTGCCATAGCCAGTTTTTTAACCGTTTCCACCAGCCATATTTCCGCCTGGCTTTGGGGGGTGGTGATAACCTGCGCGCCCATCATGCGCTTGGCCATCCACTTGGACATGGCCAAAGATATAAAGGAACCGCCGAAGCCGAATATTGCGGCAAATATCAGCAGACCGGTCATATTTAAACCGTTTCTAGTCAGATAACGATCGACTCCCAGCAGACTGGCGACAATGCTCAAAACAACCAGCACGGCGATATTGGTTGCCAGAAACAACAAAAATCTTTTCATTCTTAAATCCTCCTAATTTAAAAACTGCCTGAAGCAGTCATTAAAACAATATAATTGTAATAATTTTTTCTTATTTTAATGGCGGTAAACGGAATGTCAAGTATTAATGGCGAAAAATTACTGAAGTTACTAAAATATATCGGAAAATTACTGAATTTAAATCATGTCTTCCGGTTCTGTAAACTTGTTGCTTGTGTTTTGAACTTTGGATCCTGAATCCTGAATTTTCTTGACACTTAAGACCACGTTACTGTACTTCAATAATATAGACAAGAAATTCTTATCAACAACGATTTTGCATTATGAACTCGTGCAGTAACTATTCATGATATGTAAAGGAGAAGATATTAATGAAAAAAGAATCGATTGTGCAGTATCCTCAGACGATCAGCGGTTTCGAATTTTTTGTTAAGTTGATGACTTTCATCTGGCGGATACCATACGTTGCTTATCACGGCATCAAGGGCATTAAGTCCATCAGCACCAACAGGAACATTTCCTGGGGGTCGTATCTTGAAGATATCGCGCGCAGGTATCCCGACAACATGGCGGTGAAGTCGCCCGACGGCATGCTGACCTACCGCGAACTGAACGAGAAGGCCAACCAGTTTGCTCATTTTTTACTGTCCAAAAAAATCGCAAAGGGCGACACGGTTGCCGTCTGCCTCGAAAACAGACCGGAACTTCTTGTTCTGTACTGCGGTTGCGCCAAGATCGGGGCGGTATGCTCCCTCATCAATACCAACCAGCGGGGCGACTCCCTGGTGCACAGCTTCAATCTCAACAAAGGCAAAGTGGTTGTAGTCGGAGAGGAATGCTATAGTTTTTTCAAGGAAGTGAAGGACGGGATCGATCTTCAGGGATCGGAATTTTATCTGCTCAGGGATCCGGCAATTAACAAG
>JAJFTS010000213.1 GCA_021372815.1 Deltaproteobacteria bacterium
CGCATGTTATTTTCAGAGCCTGCCGAAAATTCGGCGATCAGTTGCGTTGCACTTTCATAACCGATTTGGGGCAGGAGCGCGGTGATGATCATGGGCGAAACAGCCCATGCTGACGCCTTCGTCGAGGTATCCGGAATACTCAAGGCTCACGCCGTCAATCTCATTAAAATTTCCAGTGATCTGCGTTTAATGAATTTTCTCGGCGAAATAAAACTGCAGCAACTGCAGGCCGGTTCCTCCATCATGCCCGGTAAAGTCAATCCGATTTTATGTGAAGCGGCCATTCAGACCGGCATCAAGGTCATTGCCAACGACGGCATTATCACTGAAACAGCCGCGCGGGGCACTTTGCAAATTAGTGAATTTCTGCCTTTGCTGGCGCATGCTCTTCTGGAATCCCTTGATCTGCTGATTAATATAGACAGGCTTCTGACCGCACACATCAAGGACTTACAGGCTGACAAAAATAAATGCGCCGAATATGTCGATCATTCGCCCATGATCATCACCGCGCTCCTGCCCCAAATCGGTTATGAAAGTGCAACGCAACTGATCGCCGAATTTTCGGCAGGCTCTGAAAATAACATGCGCCTGTTTTTAGAAAAAAAGCTGGGCCAAGAATTGATTGATAAAATATTATCTCCCTATCAGCTGACGGCTCTGGGCTATAAGGATAAAAAATAATGGATAAGACACCGAAAGGAAACCGTTTGCATATAGCCCTTCTGGGCCGTACCAACGTGGGAAAATCCAGTCTCCTGAATTTGATGCTGGATCAGGATATCGCCATTACTTCGCCCGTTGCCGGAACCACAACCGATGTTGTCGAAAAAGCGATGGAACTCTTGCCTTTGGGCCCTGTTTTGTTTCTGGATACGGCCGGTCTTGATGATATTTCGGAATTATCCTGCGCCCGCCTTAAAAAAACGGCCAAAGTATTTGACCGCGCCGATGTTATCATTCTCGTGACCGAAGCGGATCACTGGACCGATTTCGAGGAATCGGTCCTTCAGGAAGCACAGAAACGCAAGACCCCCTTATTGATTGTCATCAACAAAATTGATTTGCACCAGCCGTCCTCTAAACATATTGAATTTCTCCGTCAGAAAGCAAAACGGATTCTGACGGTTTCCTGCAATGATGAAACAAAGCGCAACAGCTATCTGGAAGATTTGAAAAAGATGCTTCTGGAAGTGGCGCCTGCCGATTTCATCGGGACGCCGTCGCTCATCGGTGATTTACTGCCGCCGGGCGGTCTGGCTGTTTTGGTTGTCCCCATCGATTTACAGGCGCCTAAAGGTAGGTTGATTCTGCCCCAGGTTCAAACGATACGTGACGCGCTGGACAATGACGCCGCAACACTCGTCGTTAAGGAAAGAGAACTGGCCGCGGTACTGGCCAACCTCAAAAATCCGCCGGCCATTGTCGTAACCGACTCCCAGGCGATATTAAAAGTCACAGCCGATGTTCCGGAACAAATTCCCGTCACCACTTTTTCCATTCTTTTTGCGCGTCAAAAATCAGACCTGTCCGTTATGGCTCGCGGCGCGGCCGCTATTGATGATTTAAAACCCGGTGACCGGGTATTGATCGCGGAAGCGTGTTCACATCACGCACTGGAAGATGATATCGGCCGCGTGAAGATTCCCCGCTGGCTGCGTCAGTATGTCGGAGGCGATTTGCAGATCGACATATCGGCGGGCCGGGATTATCCGGATGATTTGAAAAAATATAAACTGATTATCCATTGCGGAGCCTGCATGATTAATCGCCGTGAAATGCTCAACCGCCTGCATAAAGCACAGGAAGCAGGCGTACCTGTCACAAATTACGGCGTAGCGATTTCTTTTTTGCAAGGCGTGATCCGCAGAAGCCTCGCCCCCTTTCCTTCCGCACTCACATCATTTGAAGGCGAAACAGGCAAATAAAGCACCCGCCATTTTTTATTTTAATATTATTATTTGTTATACAGTGAATAACTTTTTTCTTGACTTTGTCCGACATTTTACATTATAAAAATGCAAAATTGTTACACTGAGGATTTAAATAGCGATAAACATATTAGCCGTAATTCTTTTTCGTTGAGGTTCTGTTGTAGAGCTCGTGAAGTTTACAAAAAACATTTCCTCCTTTTTGCCACAGAGCAGATTATCTTATTATTTTATGTCTGTCTGAAGCCAAAATGGCGGGACAGTCAATGATAATTATTTTTAATAATTTTCATTGACCGGGAATAAAATGACATTCATCGATATACATTATTAATGTCACCATAGAGCGATCTTAAAATGCAAAAAAAGCTTGACTGAAACCATTATATATGTTTATCTTAGCATATATGTCATATATGATATATATTTAATAAATGCTCATTATTTCACGATTAATTAAATCAACCATATGAAAGGAAAAGAAAGGAAACCATAAATAAAATCTTTCATCGCCGATATAATGACCATTAGTCAAATAATAAATTAATGTTTTTTCTGACTTAACAATTGGCGTGTTTCACCTCCGTGAACAGCCTCAAAATAATAAAAGGAGGAAATATGGCAAAGGGAAATAATTCCGAATACCGAAAAACGATTGACAAGCAATATAAAGAGCTTATGAAGCATTGTCAACTTCACATGGAACAGGTTGAAAAAACGCTACCTGAATCCAAAGAAGATTTGCATGGACTGTTGAAAGAACGCGGCCTGACCCGAAGGGATTTCGTAAAATGGACTTCGGTTATGACTGCGGCTTTGATGTTGCCGCCCATCTTTAAACCTATGGTCGCCAAAGCTGCCGAAAATTTCAGCCGGATCCCCGTTGTCTGGTTACATTTTGCAGAATGCACCGGATGTTCTGAGGCTTTCCTGCGTTCATCCTATCCCAATGTTGACGACATTCTGCTGGAAACCATCTCGCTTGAATATCATGAGACACTCATGGCTGCCTCCGGCTATCAGGCTGAACAGAATCTGGAGAAAGCCGTTAAGGATTTTGCCGGCAAGTTCATTTGTGTCATTGAAGGCGCCCTGCCCCGCGGTCTTGACGGCAAGTACCTGACTCTGGGCCCTAAGGGAAAGACCGGTATCGAAGTCGCCAAAGAAGTCGCTTCTAAAGCGGCCGCGGTTATCTGCATCGGATCATGCTCGGCCTTTGGAAATATTCCGGCCGCCGATCCCAATCCTACCGATTGCGTCGGCATAAAGAAAGCCATCGGTGTTTCAACCGTCAATATCGCCGGCTGTCCGCCCAATGCCGTTAACTTCACCGGAACAATTCTGCATTACTTGATGTTCGGCGCTTTGCCTGCTCTGGATAATCTGGGAAGACCCGTCTGGGCTTACGGAAAACGCATTCATGACTATTGCGAAAGAAGACCTCATTACGATGCTTCGGAATTCGTCGAAGAATGGGGCGATGAAAGCGCTCTCAAAGGCTGGTGTCTTTACAAAATGGGTTGCAAAGGTCCCTACACTTATGCCAATTGCGGCAAAGTCCGCTTCAATGGCGGAATTTCCTGGCCGGTGATGAGCGGTCATGGCTGCATCGGCTGTACGGAACCGGATTTCTGGGATACGATGGCTCCACTGGAAAAACCGTTGCCTGATAAAACATACGGCGGCGGAGAAAAGACCGTCGATAATATCGGCATTGCATTAACAGGTATTGCTGCAGCAGGTATCGCCGCCCACGCGGTAGCCAGCGGAATCCGACACAAAGGAGATAAATAATTATGACTAAACGAATTATTGTCGATCCGATCACCAGGATTGAAGGACATTTAAGAATTGAAGTGGAAGTTGACAACAATAACGTCATAAAAGACGCCTGGAGCAGCATCACGCTCTGGCGCGGCATTGAGACCATTCTCAAAGGCCGCGATCCCCGCGACGCCGGTTTGATCGTTCAGCGTTTCTGCGGTGTCTGTACCTTCGCTCACTACGAAGCCAGTATTCTGGCCTGCGAAGACGCCTTCGGCATTAAACCGCCGCCCAATGCCAGAATCGCCCGCAATCTCATTAATTCGGCGCAGTATATGTATGACCATATCATGCATTTTTATCATCTGCATGGTCTGGACTGGGTAGACATCGTCAGCGCTCTGTCCGCCAATCCGGCAAAAGCCGTGGAAATGGCGCGCGCATACTGCCCCAATCCCTATAACTGTTCGTCGACTCACTACAAAGCCGTTCAGGAAAGAGTCACCAAGTTCGTCAAATCCGGCCGTTTGGGACCGTTCGCCAACGCTTACTGGGGAAATCCTTCCTACAAACTGCCTCCGGAAGCAAACTTAATCATTCTGTCACATTATCTGGACGCTCTGTCTGTTTCCAAAGTCGGCGCGCAGATGATGGCTATTTTAGGCGGAAAGAATCCTCATCCGCAAACGTTGGTTGTCGGCGGCATCACATCCGGCATGGATCTGTTCGACGCCGAACGCATGGGACAATATCTGTTCCGCTTTAAAGAGATGAAGAATTTTCTCGAAACAGCCTACATTCCCGATGTTCTGCTGGCTGCGACTTACTACAAAGACGAAGGCCTCAAAGGTATCGGCGGCGGCGTGAAAAATTATCTCGCCTACGGCGGTTTCCCGCTGGATGACGACTGGAATAAACTGCTCTTCCCGCGCGGAATTGTTAAAGAAAGAAATCTGGCGAAGCCTCTGAAACTTGATGAAGAAAAGATTACGGAAGAAGCAACGCACTCCTGGTATAAGGCCAAAGAGCCTCAGCATCCTTACAAAGGTACCACAGAACCCGATTATACCGGTTACGACAAGAATGGAAATCTCAAGGGTAATGAAAAATACAGCTGGTGCAAGGCTCCCCGTTATGACAACAAGCCATACGAAGTCGGACCGCTGGCCCGTATGATCGTCGGTTATGCTCAGGGCGACAAAAACATCAAGCCGCTGATCGATTCCACCTTGAAAAAGACGGGACTTCCCGCAACAGTTTTGTTCTCCACGCTGGGCCGTACAGCCGCCCGCGCTCTGGAAACCCAGCTGATTGCGGACAACACCGAAGGATGGGTCAATGAATTGATCGGCAACATCAAGAAGGGTGATACCCGTACCTGGACCCGTTGCGATGTTCCCAGGAAACCCGCTCAGGGCCGCGGTTTGACCGAACCGCCGCGCGGCGCTCTCGGACATTGGATTAAGATTGAAAAAGGCGTTATTTCCAATTATCAGGCTGTCGTTCCCTCGACATGGAACTGCTCACCTCGCGATAAGGACGGCTTGCGCGGTCCCTACGAAGAAGCATTGATCGGCACCAGACTGGCGAAAGTCGATCAGCCTTTGGAAATTATCCGGACCATTCATTCTTTTGATCCGTGTATGGCTTGCGCCGTGCATATCATTGATCCGAAAACGAATGAGATTAAAAAATTCAAAGTGGCGTAAGCAATAATAAGGAGGTCACCGTGGAAAAAAAATTCACTAGCGAAAAAGAGTGGTCTGTGGCCATGCGCATCAACCACTGGGCCATGGCAATCTCGATCTTCGTCCTGATTGTCACCGGTTTCTATATTGCCGAGCCATTTACGGTATCGAGTGGAGAAACTGTGGATAAATTTCTGATGGGAAACATCAGATATGCCCACATTCTCTTTGGAGTTTTTCTGGTTTTCCTGTTCATCTGGAGAGTCTACCTGGCCTTTTTCTCACGCTTTCACGCGGACTGGAAGGATTTCTTTGCCTGGGCGGATATGAAGATGACCATCGACCAGATAAAATTCTACCTTCTGATCAAGAAAGAAGGGCCGGAATATAAAACCCTTTATGGACCGATGCAATCACTGGCTTATATCGGATTGTTCTTCATGGTTTTTGTCATTGTGATTACCGGTTTGATTTTGATGGGAGCAGGATACCATGAGGGATTTACGGCTGTAGCCTATTTTATTTTGCGTCCCGTGGAAAAAATGATGGGCGGATTGGCCGTTGTTCGTTATGTTCACCACGTTTTCACCTGGTTTTTCATCCTGTTTATCGTGGTGCACATTTACATGGCTTTCTGGTATGATGCCATTCTGAAGAAGGGCACCGTATCTTCCATGATCAGCGGGAATATTTTCAAGAAAGCAAAAGAGTAGTATCTTAAAACCGCTGACGAATAACTTACTGAAAAAGGGGAGAGAAAGTCCTTCTCCCCTTTTTTGATTGTAAAATAAATTTATGAGTGAAAGAAATTTTGTTACTGTATTAGGTATCGGCAATATTCTAATGGGAGATGAAGGTTTTGGTATTCATTTCACGCGCTGGCTGTCCCGGCGCTACCGCCCCAACGATGACATCCGCATCATTGACGGCGGCACGCTCGGTTATGCCCTTTTGGACATCATTTGCAGTTGCGATCACCTGATTATTGTCGATGTTTTGAAAGTGGATGATGCGCCCGGTTCGATTTATCGTTTCAATAAAGAAGAGATGGAACTGCACCTGCCGCCGCCGACCACAGCGCACGAGGTAACCTTTCCCGATGTGCTTTTCAAATCCGAACTGATGGGCGAGGCGCCGGAAACGATCTTTCTCTGTATCGTCCCGCAGGATTACAAGGATCTGCGCATGGAAATGACGCCTTTACTGTACGATAAATTCGGAGAGATGGAAAAATTTTTATTGAGAGAACTGGAAAAACTCAACATCAAGCTGGAGAGTCTGCCCGATGCATGAGTTGTATCTTGCCGAATCCATCATCGATATTATTCAGAATTATGCGGCTCGCGACGGTTTTAAAAAAGTGAACAGCGTGTCTCTTTCCTACGGCCGACTTTCCTGCATAGAGGCCAAAAGTCTGCAATTCGCTTTTGATGTTCAGGCCAAAGGCACAACCGCGGAAGGCGCGGCGCTGGAATTTAAAATTCTGCCGGCGATGATACATTGCTTTTCCTGTGAAAAAGATTTAGAAGTAAAAATGCTTCCAGGTGATTGCCCATCCTGCGGCGGCAACGAAGTTGTTCTGACCGCGGGGACGGAGGAATTGCAGATTCTGGAACTGGATGTCGATTAAAGTTAAGGTGTTTTATGTGTATAGGCTTTCCCGGAAAAATAATTTCCATTGATAAAGACAATTATGCGATTATCGACATCAGCGGTACGCGCCGCGAAGTTTGCCTGGACATTATCGATGAACCGGCAGACGTGGGCGATTACGTCATCAGCCATGCCGGTTACGCGATTCATAAGATTGACCCCGCCACCGCCAAAGAAAAACTTGATTGCCTGCAAGAGATTATCGACAATGAAATTTATTGATGAATATCGTGATCCTGACGTTGTCAAAGCCCTTCTGAGACGCATCGACGCTGCGGCACAAAAGATTTCACGTACCGTCACCATCATGGAAATCTGCGGCAGTCACACTTACGCGATCGGCCGTTTCGGTCTCCGGAACCTTCTTCCCCAAAACATCAGACTTATTTCCGGACCGGGCTGTCCGGTTTGCGTGACATCATCGCGAGACGTGGATATCGCTCTTTATCTGGCAGGTCTTGATCATGTTGTTTTCGCTACATTCGGCGATATGCTGAGAGTTCCCGGCACAGGCGGAAAAAGTCTCCAAAAGAAACGTGCCGCGGGAGCCGACGTACGGGTTGTCTCTTCCGCCGATGAGTGCATTGCACTGGCGCTTAACGATCCGCAAAAAGAAATCATCATGATGGGCATCGGCTTTGAAACAACAGCGCCGACCATTGCGGCCGTTATCGCCTCCTGCCGCAAAAAAGACATAAGGAATTTTTCCGTATTTTCCGTCCACAAAATCGTTCCTCCCGCCATCAATACGCTCCTGACCGATCCGCTTCTGAACATCGACGGCTTTTTGTGTCCCGGCCATGTCAGCACGATGATCGGAGCTGCCGCTTATCAAATGATTCCCGATTCGGGTCGAGCCGCCGTCATTACCGGATTCGAGCCGGTGGATATTCTGGAAGGCGTCTGGATGCTGCTGAAGCAAATTGACAGCGGCAGGATGGAAGTTGCCATACAGTACAGTCGCGGTGTCAAACCCGAAGGCAATATGCGGGCGATGAATCTGCTGCATTCAGTATTTGAAACAAACGATGCCGAATGGCGTGGTCTGGGAACAATTCCGGCCAGCGGCCTTGCTCTGCGCGGTGATTTCGAATCTTTCGACACACTAAATAAATTTTCTCTGCCGGATATTAAATCCGGCGATATTTCCGGCTGCGGCTGCGGTGATATTTTGCGAGGCATTAAGCTGCCCGGCGACTGCCCGTTATTCAAAAAAGTCTGCACACCGGTAAACCCTATCGGACCCTGCATGGTGTCATCGGAAGGCACATGCTCAACCTATTACAAATATTATTAACGGAGGTCATATAGTGAAAGTAAAAGTTGTCAAAAAAGTTCTGGACGCCAATGATCGCATCGCCGAAGAAAACAGAAAGCTCTTCGATCAGCATAAAATATTCGTGATCAATCTGATGAGTTCTCCGGGAGCCGGCAAAACATCTCTCGTCGAACAAACCATCAAGGCCATCAAAAACAAATACAAAATCGCCGTTATCGAAGGCGACATTCAGGATACCTACGATGCCGACCGCATCGCCAAACTGAAAATTCCCGTCGTCCAAATCAATACCGGCGGCGCCTGTCACATTGACGGCAATATGATCCGGGAAGCCCTGCCCTCTTTCGATCTGAACAAAATCGATCTTTTGATTGTCGAAAATGTCGGCAATCTGGTCTGCCCGGCGGAGTTCAAAATCGGCGAAAATATTAAAGTCATGCTGCTCAGCACGCCCGAAGGAGCGGACAAACCGGCCAAATATCCTCTGATGTTTCAGGAATCGGCTGCGCTCTTAATCAATAAAATGGATTTGATCTCTTACGTCGATTTCGACTTGAAAAAAGCCCGACACGATTCGCTGTCTCTGAATAAAAAATTAAAGATATTTGAAGTATCCTGCAAAACCGCTGCCGGACTTGAGGCTTGGATTGCGTGGCTGACTCAACGTATCGATGAATTCAAAAAGTAATAAAAGCATCAGAAAAAGAACCCGTTATCTTTTTTCCGGCATCGTACAGGGTGTCGGCTTCCGTCCTTTTATATACCGGATGGCCGTGAAAAACGGTTTGACCGGCTTTGTTCAAAACCGCCCCGAAGGCGTAATTGCCGAGGCGGAAGGAAGTCAGGAGGCC
>JAJFTS010000226.1 GCA_021372815.1 Deltaproteobacteria bacterium
GCATTCAGTTGTCTTGCACCGCTCTTGGGCGCGCAAATTGTCATGATACAAATTACGGGCGGACAAATTGTACCGGAACAACCATCCTGCTTGATCTGGGAATGCCGCTCAGCAATAAAAGATCAATGGAACTTCACAGAAGTACCGAAAGCAAAATACCTTGTCGTCCTGATGCCGTTCTGATCAGCCACCCCCATCAGGACCATTTTGGCCTGATCGATATCATTGATCCGGAAGTGCCGGTATATATCGGGGAGCTTGCCAAGTCTTTGATTGATTCAACAAGAATGCTTCTCAGCGAGAAATTGCATACAAACAATTTCCAATATTTTAAAAGCAACCAGCAGTTTCAGGTGGGCGAATTTACAATAACACCCTATCTTGTAGACCACTCAGCGGTTGATGCCTATGGTTTTCTCATTGAAGTACAAGGAATTCGTGTTTTTTACAGTGGCGATTTCCGATCGCATGGAAGAAAATCAATTCTATTTGATAAGCTCATCAAAGATCCGCCCAAAAATATCGATCTGCTTTTCATGGAAGGAACTATGATCGAGCGCCAAAATGATGATTCTTCCACGGAGGTCGATGTCGAGAAGAAAATCTATGACACTATTAAAAATCAAAATAACATCTCTTTCCTTATTTCCTCATCCCAGAACATTGATCGGATTGTATCGGCTTACCGTGCCTGTATCAGAGCCGGTAAATCTTTAATCATCGACATCTATACCGCCTGGGTATTGGAAAAACTGAAACTTGTATCCGAGCATGTTCCCGCCATGGAATGGGATTTAATAGAAGTGTATGCCGACCGCAGTCAGGACGAGAAACTCAAAGAACATCCCGAGTTTTTCGGCGACTTTCGCAAACGAGTATATAAATATCGAATCAAGAAAGAAGAAATTCAAAACGATCCTTCCCATTACTTATTCTTTGGTCGAATGTCACGATTCAAGATGATTAATTGGTATAAGAAATTGATCCCTGTGAATGTCATATACTCGCAATGGCTGGGATACCTTGAATGTATAAATACCGAATATTATGGTGCGGAAGAAATTGCAGCATACCGAAACGATCCACAGGTTCATTTTGTGTATGCCCACACCAGTGGACACGCCACGCGTGAGGTTTTAAAGACCTTCGCCGACGCAATAAATCCCGTGAAGTTGGCGCCCATCCATACTGAACATCGGGACAAATACGCTCAGTATTTTAGTAATGTCTTCATCATGGAAGACAACGTTCAATTTATGCTAACGGAAGAAAAGGAATTGCTGAAAACTGCTGAGAATATTCTTTTCAAGCGCATGTCAGAAATTCGCGAAAAAGTTGACCGGAAGGAGATCGCGGAGCATCTAAGCGCAAACAAAGTACTTTATGAGCAAGTATTGTCTGTTTTCGATGAACTCGACATCATCGGTTATATCCATTGGGGCGAATATGACGCATACGACACGGAAGCGCAGACGGTTCTTCTGCGACTCGTGGACTGGGGAAGCGTGGACGATCTTCAAAAGATCATCGCCGAAGAATTCGCTTGGTGGGAATTACTGGAAGTCCAATACGATCTACCGGTTTGGAAAGTGGCCGCGAGGCGAATTTGGAATGCCTGGCGGGAATTAAAAGGTGAACCACCGGAAATATTTTCTGATAAAGTGGAATGGTCGCCAAAAAGAGAAGCTATTGTCATTGAAATTGAATAGTTAACATCCATTAGATTACGCTCATTCATATAATGCAATACCTGATGAATTCTGATAGTTGATACCGCGTTTGAGTTATAAGCAATGTAGAATTACAATACGATGACGAATATTGGGAGGGTTAGCATGAATAATTTTATGGATGAATGTAAAAAAACAATTTTAGATGTGCAAAAATACTTAAAGGAAAAAAAAGAGTGGGAAACAAGATACTCAAAATATGCAGATGCTATAAATCATAAGCTAGCGAAAATAAAAAATAATAAAACATTATTCAATGAAAAAGGACCATTATATTTGTATATGAATGTTAAGGAAGCCAAAAGTAGTTTAAAATTTCAATTGCGTTATTTAGGTCAGATTGTTGCTATGATTAAAGTTGACACAAATGATAAGGTTATGATTTCAACAAAACCCACAAAAAAAGAAAACTTTGAGGAAACAAATAAAAGAGATTTTGGCTGTACGTACACGTTGGGAAACGAAGAAAATAGATATATTGAATGGGTGTCGGATGATGCAAAAATATTCAGAAAACATTTTGGGAGTAACCCCAAAAGATCGAACGAATCAAAAAAGAAAAATGAAGAGCACAGACTTGAAAGTTTATTATTAACGGAGTTCTCAAAAAAAAGGAGAAGTCAAGAGAAACCACTATGTGGCATTCAGCCCGTTAAACTTGCCAAAATTGCCCGATTCCAAATGCCGACTCCTTTAGGTGGAAGCAATATCAAAGACATAAAATATTCTAATTCTCGCGGCGGAGGTATCGATATTTTGTCTCATGTTGTAACGAATCATACGCCAAAACTTTGCATTATGGAAGTCAAGGATGAAAATGTTTCCAAAGAACCACCAGCAAAAGTAATCCAACAAGGTTTGGCCTATGCGACTTTTATAAGGGAACTTTTAAGAAGCGGGAGCGGTGATAAATGGTGGAAAATACTTGGTTTTGATAGGAAACTTCCTGAAAAGATAGTGTTTTATGTCGCTTGCGTAATGCCTTCCAAAGATCAAAATGATGAATCTTTTGCAGGTCAGATAATTCCAATTCCAAATAGCAATGATAATTTTCATCTGCATTATATATACTTCCAGGAAAACAATAATAATATTAGTAATATTATTTCTTCATTAGAGTCTTGATCCGCTGTATGGCACATAAAAATTTTTTTAATTATAAATTTCCTGAATCATGGAGGGATAGATCGATCCTGTGCAGAGTAAATTTATGAAGCAATATTTTAGATAAGTTCGGCTATTTGTAGAGTTCTGCCAACTGCTTTGCCTCTTTTTTCAATTCTTTTCTTTTATCCGCCGGTGCCAGGAGTTCGGCGTCGGTGCCGTATGAAAGCAGCCACTTTTTTACTTCGAACCAGCCGGAAGTATTCATGCTTAAAATGATTGAACCGTCTTTTTGCTTCTCAATCTTTTGATCTTTGGCCCATTGTCTCTCTTCAATATAGCGGGCCTGACCGGCGGAGAATTTTATTTTGACACTGATCGGGTCATCATAAATCAGACCGAAAGCCCCGTCCAGAAGCGCATCGGGATCAAAGTCATCGGGGTATTCATAGCTGTCCCTTGTCGCGGACATATTTTTAATCCGTTCCACAGCCAAAAGACGGATATCGTCATGGCCGGTTAGCCGCACAAACAAATAAAGGCCGCCATTCCATTCATAAAACGCAAGCGGATCTATGTTGAGCTTTTTGATCTGATCATCACTGAAGGAATGGTAATCGACGATGCAGGTCTTTTGCTGCATGATCGCACTGGTAATATTGTCTATTATTTTGTCCTTCGCCGAATAATCTTTTACCAACTTTTTATTGTCAACCAAAAGCGATTTTACCTTTTCCAACTTGTCGGCCAAACCTTCCGGGACAAAGATATTCAGCTTGGCAAAGGCGCTTTCAATATGCGTTTCGATGTCGGTTCCTTGATAAATCCCGGTGTGGCTTTTGAGAAAATGCAGCGCGATGATCTCTGACATTGACAAATTCAGATCAGGTACCTTCATGTCGAAAAGCCGTTTGCAAAATTCCTTATCCAGATAATAACGTACTTTGCCGTCAAGGTTGGACTTGTCTTTGTCGATCACAAATCCCCATTCAAGCTCCAGGGTTTCAATAACCCGGTGGGCTTGACGTATTCCAATGTCCAGGTGTTCGCAAAGCGAAGATATTGTGGTTCCTGTCGGCTGAGACAACAGATTGACAGCATCCATTATTTTTTTAAGAATTCGACCACGCATAGTTTCTCTCTCAATAAGTTATTTAATCAATATCATTGCGAATTGATGATCACAATAAACCATTTTAATTTTATTTTCAGAAAAATAATGAAATTGTCCAAATATGACACTGGCAGGTTGTATGATCTATTTAAACTGCAAATAAGGAGCGCCGCAATGAAAAAAATTGTTGCTATTAAGGATATCATCGTCGATGAAATGAAAAGGATTGAAGACATTCAGAAAAATGGAAGACGGGTAACAGGTATTCCAACAGGTTTTACAAGAGTTGACGACATTACATCAGGTCTGCAGCGATCCAATCTCATTGTACTTGCCGCACGACCGTCGATGCATAAAATGGAGTTTGCTCTGACAATTGCCCGTAATGCAGCTTTGGAACAAGTGCCGGTGGCCATAATTTCTTTGGCAACAAACAAGGAACATATGGTTCGGCGTTTACTATGCATGGAGGCAAAAATCAGAAGTGAACAAATCAATCAAGGTCTTCTCTCTGCATCAGATCAGCTAAGTCTTGTTCAAGCCGCCGACAAACTATCGGAACTGCCAATCTTCACTTGTGATACAGCCGGTCGCACAGTTGCCGGCATCAGGAAGCAGATTGAAATAATCAAGTATCAGCATGGCGCAAAACTGGTTATCATTGACTATCTTCAGTTAATCCAAAGTGATGGATTATCCATGACCCGCGAACAGGAGATTGATGACATCTGCCGCGCATTAAAGGAACTGGCCATAGAAATTGATTTGCCCGTGCTCGTTCTTTCTCAAGTTTCACGCCGTCCGGAATTCAGGTCAAATCACCGCCCACGTCTGGGCGATCTTGCGGAAGGTGACGTTGCATCCTACGCCGACGTTGTTCTCTTTATATACAGGGATTACTTTTACAACAGAACAGAGGATAATCCCTTCAGAGACATTGCCGAGATCATTATCGAAAAAAACAATAATGGTCCGACGGGTTTGGTGAAGCTTTTCTTTGACGAAAAACATCAGACTTTTGAAGACTTCAGTTGAAATTTGTCGGATGGATCAGACCATACATCGCAAGAAATAATTCCACTTCTTGAAAAACTTCGCGGGCTACTTTGCCGCGCACAATTCCGT
>JAJFTS010000234.1 GCA_021372815.1 Deltaproteobacteria bacterium
AAACGTTACCGCTATTCAGGCGACAGGACTTGACATTATTGATTTCCGTTATATTTTATTGTAAGATTCAAATTTTAATGACACTCGCTGAGAGCGAATGAAATGAAGATCGAAGCGTAAGTGAAATTATCCCACATGCGGATCTATGTGGGGCTGAATTGTAAGTCGAACAATCTTGCACAGCGGAGGGGATAAGACCCCGCAGCTTGCTGAGGGGTTTAAACCCATGATAAAAAGCCTTGAAGGATTGAAAACACATGCCTATTTATGAATTCAGATGCAAAAAATGTAAAAAAATATTCGAAGCTTTGATTTTCTCGCCCCGGGAAGAAAAAGGCCTTTCCTGCCCGAAATGCGGCGTCAAACAAACGGAGAAAGTCATGTCCGTCTCGGCCAAACGAAAATCCAAAGGTTCTTCAGGTTCAACCGGCTCATCCTGCTCGGCAACCTCCTGCCCACCCGGATGTTCCTGTCATTAACGAGACTCCAATTCCGGAAGCAAAACGTATACGTTGAACGGTGCGGCTTGAAGCGCAACGCAGCAGATGGGCGTTTTTCAACAGTTCCTTCCGTAATTCTTTTATATTGCTAAAAACCTCTCAATACATTATAAGACTGCAACTTTATATTATCTTGAAAGGAGTCTCACAAAGTGAATATTTTAATTTTTGGCCCCAATGGCAGCGGCAAAGGAACACAAGGCGCAATCGTGCAAAAGAAATATGGCGTACCCCATATTGAAACCGGTGTTATTTTCCGGCAGAATATCTCCAAGAAGACCGCGCTGGGCGAAAAGGCAAAAGCATTTATCGACCGGGGCGAACTCGTTCCCGACGATATTACCATCCCCATGATTTTGGACCGTCTCAAAGAAGACGATTGCAAAAAAGGCTGGCTTCTGGACGGCTTCCCCCGCAATCTGGCGCAGGCTGAAGCGCTGTGGACCGCTCTGCAGAAAGAAAACATCAAACTTGATTACGTCATCGAAATCAATCTGGATCGTGAAATAGCCAAGAACCGCATCATGGGACGCAGACTTTGCAAAATCGACAACAACCATCCCAACAACATTTTCATCGATGCGATCAAACCGCACGAGCATGATGGCAAAATCGTATGCCGTGTCTGTGGTTGCGAAGAGTTGTCCGCCCGTGCCGACGATCAGGATACCGCAGCGATTGATAAACGTCATGGCATTTACTATGACACCAAGACGGGCACCCTGGCAGCTGTAAATTTCTTCAAGGAAAGAGTAAAGGTCATTTCTGTTGACGGCAGCGTAGGCGTCAAAGAAGTATCTGAAGATCTTATGAAAAAACTGGCTTAATTGGTCAGAAAATATTGAGCAGAAAAGCCCCCCGAATTACTATGGAGGGCTTTTTTTAACACACTTATGGAAAATATCAGAAACTTCAGCATTATCGCTCATATCGATCACGGCAAGTCAACTCTGGCCGATCGCCTTATTCAATTTACCGGCGTCTGCAATGAAAGAAATTTTCAGGATCAGATTCTGGACAATATGGATATCGAGCGGGAACGCGGCATTACCATCAAGAGCAATGCCATATCCCTGCCCTATCGCGCCAAAGATGGTAAAGATTATATTCTGAATCTCATTGATACTCCCGGACATGTTGATTTTTCTTATGAAGTTTCCCGCTCGCTGGCCTCCTGCGAAGGTGTTTTGCTCCTGATCGATGCCGCGCAGGGCGTGCAGGCACAAACGCTGGCTAATCTGTATCTCGCTCTGGAGCACGATCTGGAAATTATTCCGGTGATCAATAAAATCGATCTTCCTTCCGCCGATGTTGACCGCGTTCTTGAGGAAATCGATTCCGAGCTGGGTCTTGATCCTTTCACCCACATTAAATGCTCGGCCAAGGAAGGGACCGGTATTGAAGAAGTTCTGGAAGCGATTGTTCAGCGCATACCTCCGCCCAAAGGCAATCCCGAAAACCCACTGGCGGCGTTGATTTTCGACGCCAAGTACGATTCCTTCCGCGGCACGATCATTCATTGCCGCGTTTTTGAAGGAACCGTTAAAAGCGGCGATATCATAAAATTCATGTATAACGGCACAACTTATAAAGTGGAAGAAGTCGGCCACTTTTTGCTCACCCGCGCCAAGCGGGAAAAACTCTCCGCCGGTGAAGTCGGTTACATAATAGCCGGCGTGAAAACCGTATCCGATGTGCGTACCGGAGATACCATTACTTTGCAGGATAAACCTTGCACCCACCCCCTGCCTGGTTTCAAGGAAGTCAAACCGGTGGTCTTCGCTTCCATCTATCCGATTGCCTCCGATGATTATCAGGATCTGTCCGACTCTCTGGAAAAGTACAAATTAAACGATGCATCTTTTATCTATGAAAAAGATTCCTCCGCCGCGCTGGGACAGGGCTTCCGCTGCGGTTTCCTTGGACTTCTGCATCTCGATATCGTTCAGGAAAGACTGGAACGGGAATTCGACCTTTCCATCATTCTTTCCGTACCCAGTGTGCGCTACCGCTTTACGCTCAAAGACAAGAGTGTAATTTACGTGGATAATCCTTCTCACTATCCCGATCCGGTCGAAATCGACAAAGGCGAAGAGCCATACATCCGGTCATCCATGATGCTGCCGGAACGCTATCTGGGAGCGGTGATGAAACTCTGCATGGAAAAGCGCGGCGTGAACTCCGTCATGAATTATACCGGTCCCGGACGAGTAGAGCTATCCTATGAAATGCCGCTTTCCGAAGTCATTTATGATTTCTACGACCGATTTAAATCGGTCACCCAGGGTTACGGATCGTTTGATTATGATGTAACCGATTACCGCGAAAGCAACCTGGTTCTGATGGATATTCTGGTTAACAGCGAAAAGGTCGACGCGCTTTCGCAGATTGTTCATCGCGAGCGGGCGCGCGCCAGAGCGCTTCTGGCCTGCGAAAGATTGAAAGAAGAGATACCCCGCCAGATGTTTAAAATTGCCATTCAGGGCGCCATCGGCGGAGAAATTATCGCCCGCACCACCATCACCCCTTTCCGTAAGGACGTTATAGCCAAATGCTACGGTGGTGATATTTCCCGCAAGAGAAAACTGCTGGAGAAACAAAAAGCCGGCAAGAAGCGCATGAAGATGATCGGCAATGTGAGTATTCCGCAGAGCGCGTTCTTGGCGGTTTTAAAATCGGATACAGATTAGTTATCATATCCCATGATATCATTCCCGTCGAAGATGACCGTTAGGTTACGCATGTGGGAATCCAGAATTATTAGTTTCCCCCTTTCATAAAGGGGGATGAAGGGGGATTTGAAAAATAATTGTCATTTCGAAGAGCGAAGCGATGAGAAATCTTTTTAAAAAGATCAATTTCTCTTCTTCCGGTTCGGCATGACAGAAAAAATCTCCCCTATTCCCCTCTTTATAAAAGAGGGGAATATCAATATTAATTATCGATAAATTCCTATGAAAAATGAACAGGCCGGGCTTTATATTCACATTCCTTTTTGCCTCAGCAAATGCGGCTATTGCAGTTTTTATTCTATCGAGTCAGTCAATCTTATTCCCGAATTTGTTTCTGCACTGAAAGAAGAAATAAAAAATTACAGTAATATTTTTTCATTATTTGATACGATTTATTTTGGCGGCGGCACACCATCCCTGCTCACTCCGCGACAACTGGCTGAAATTCTTGAAGCGGTAAATAAATATTATAAAATTGACAAAAATTCTGAAATTACACTGGAAGCCAATCCGGGAGATATTTCTCTGCAATATTTAAAAGAGCTGCGTGGCATTGGCATCAATCGCTTAAATATCGGAATTCAATCTTTTGATGACAAGATTTTAAGATTTCTTGGACGCAGGCATTCGGTCAAAGAGGCTGTTGCCGCAATCGAAGCGGCAAGACAAGCCGGATTCAATAATATGGGAATCGATTTGATTTACGGCGTTCACGGTCTGGGCATCAAATCATGGGAAAATACCTTACAGAAAGCCGTTTCTTTCGCGCCGGAACACATTTCTAGCTACCAGCTTTCGCTGGATATTAAAACACCTCTCTATAAAAAATATTCTTCGGCAAACTGGCATCTACCCGATGAAAAGACTGAACTGAAATTATTTTTAACAACCTCCGAAGAATTGGAAAGTACCGGATACATCCATTACGAAGTTTCCAACTTCGCACGCCTTGATAAGTTCAAATCCCGGCACAATCAGAAATATTGGCGGCATGTGCCTTACCTTGGTCTGGGGCCTGCGGCACATTCTTTACTGAATAATAAGCGCTGGCGGAACAAAGCATTGGTGAAAACATACATAAAAGAAATTGCTTCCGGAAAAATGCCCGTAGAGGGTTCTGAAATTCTTTCAAACGAACAACTCCAACTGGAGGCCATGTTTCTCGGCCTGCGCACAAAAACCGGCATTGATCTGAAACGTTACAAAACAAAATATAACATTGATTTATTCGCTGAGAAAAAAACAATCATCGACGCTTTAATCAAAAATAAGCTCGTGGAATTAAAGAATGGTTTCCTGCGCCCGACCCGCGCGGGTATGGCCGTTGCTGACAGTCTGGCGCTTATTTAATAAAAAATAATTAAAACCTTTTGAGCAAACTACCATTTCTATTTTCCCTTCGATGTGTTTTGCTAATTCGTATTAGCAGAAACTCTTGAAGGGGCACCACATATGGAAACTCACGAACTTCGGCCATTCATTGCCGCAGTGCAATTAGGAACAACAGAGCCTTATTATTTTAACACATTCTTTTAAGATTCTATAGCTTGCGAACATTCTCGGCAGCAGGCCCCTTAGCGCCTTTGCCAATATCGAAACTGACCCGATCACCCTCTGCCAATGATTTGAATCCGTCTTGCTCCTGAATTGATGAATGATGTACAAACAGGTCCTTACCACCACCATCCTGCTCAATAAAACCAAACCCCTTAGAAGCATTAAACCATTTTACTTTTCCTTCCGGCATCTTTACCCCCCTTTGTATTGTGTTTCTCTGTGGAACTATTTGCAATCTCAATTCACCCGTTACTTTTTCTCTTGCACTTCAGCAGGACAAAGCTGTTATGCAAATCTCTGAACCTTGATTTCTATCAAGGTTTTCTTTTGGGCTGCTTGTCAAACTTGTCCTTTAACTTTTGTTTCTGTTTTTCGGCGTTCTGTTTCTGCCCCTTTTCCTTATCTTTCTTACCGCCCTTATCCCCCATCACATACTCCTTTCCCTGGTTTTCCAAAACATCTTTTAGTCGTGCAGATTCTGTTACTGTCAAATAAAGTCCATTATTTTTAATCTAGAATTTCCAGAAATGCCCGTTTGTGTGCTTTGGCGGACACGGCACTCAAAATGGTGCGGATGGCTTGGGCTGTTCTGCCCTGCCTCCCAATAACTTTCCCTACATCTTCTTTTGCCACACGCAGCTCAATGATGTACGATTGATCACCGATGACTTCAGTTACTTCCACTTTGTCGGCATTATCAACTAAAGATTGAGATATTTGCCTAATCAATTCCTTCATCGTTGACACCTCTATTGTTTTCGGTTAACGGTTCTGGAAAATTCACTTCAATCTTCATGCTGATTGATTTGTCTGATACTACAACATAATAATAATATTTACAAATGCTTATTAATCATCAATTGGTTAAGAATATATAATTGTTTTGAATAGTAGCATTATTGATAGAGTACAGTAAAGTTGAGAGAACATCAATAATATCAACTTGGTTGAACGGTTTCTTGCATCCAACCCGCGCGGGAATGGCTATAGCCGACAGCCCGGCATTGATATGATGAAGTAACGGAACCTGAAAAATCGTTCAACGCATTTAGCGTTATAATTTTACAGATAATCCTTTCTTGGCGGACTAAAGAAATCCAATACCTCACCGGGCTCAATGATTTCAATGCGATGCTCAGTATCACGAGGAATTGAATATGAATCACCCGGGCCGATCTCCTGGTTATTGTCACCGAAAATGATTCTATATCTGCCCGAGATGACATAGCCGCTTTGCTCATTCGGATGCTTGTGCAATGGAGGATTGTCCTCTTTCTTATACAGCATTTTAGTAACCATTGATTCCGGACCGTGCGAGAGGACAACAAAATCAACTCCCAGGAAGCTTCTTTTCTGTGCATTATTTGATTTTACTATCATTCAGTTCTCCTTTTGCGGATGTATTGAAATAATGGGGACTGTTGTACCAGCATAGTAATTCTGCATCATTTTCTCTGAATACTGGTAAGGTGTCTCCCGATTTTGTCTTGCCCGTGTTGAGCACCGATTTATGTGACGTTACAATATTTTTATTTTGTACATATTGATAAATAGCATTTGCAACAATTTGATGAGCATAAGCATTCCAGTGGCCATCACATTGAAATTCAAATCTTTTAGCGTTTTTATGGAATGCTTCTTCAAAGATAGGATGTAAATCGATAAAGTGTATATTATTTTCTTTAGCAGATGATTTGGCGATTAAGTTTAAATTTAAAACGCCTGCCTCATATAACTGTTCTGTATTTTGATTACTATAAATAGCCTGTCTATCTCCATCTATAGCTATGATCAGATCAGATCCAATATTATCTGTATAGTGTTTCATTTCTCTAAAAATATAATCAGTAAGTAATTTATTTTTATTGGTATTGCTTTTTATGCAAGATATTGGAATATTTGCCCGATACGCTTCTTTCTTCTCCTGTTTATTGAAAATGATATTTCTTAAAACGTTAAATTTGACTTGTTGTCGATAAGCTAAATACCTCCAAGTAGCAGAATAGTCTCTAATGAAACTATACCATTGTGTCTGAAGTTTGATTGGGGATATTTCACTAATGCCCATTCCATTGTCAATTTTAATCTTTAAAAAACTGCTTGTATATACCCCTGGTGCATAATCATATGATTCATTAAAATCATTGTGAGCCAATAGGATTATTACTAGATCCGGGCGATATTTTCCAACTTCATTACGGAGTAAATGTAGATATTGCGACATTGGAGCACCACTAATACCGAATCTAAACACCTCAGAATTTTCTATTCCTAAGTACTTTTCGAGTTGTTCAGCAAGACTGCTATCAAAATCAACTTGCAGAGCTTCCACATAGGAATCACCGATGATTGCGATTCTATATTTATTTAAAATTTTCTCTTTATTATAAATAGAATGATATGAGTTCCAACCATTGGCATTAATATTGAACTTTGATTTAATCTCATTCTGAACTCTATAAATTCCTTTCTGATTCGGAATGTACTTAACTATTCCATCAGCAAAATAGAGTTTGGGCATATCTGGGGCAATGAGTACAAATCTAAAGACAACTAATTCTAGTAAAAGGAATGTAAATATTATACTAACCACGACTAAAGCTATATTCGCAAGAATTTTTCCCTTCACTTACTTAGCCCTAACATTGTTTATACGGATCGGTGCTACCACTGGTTTTCGACCTTCCGCTTTGCAAGATATCCCTGTGTGCTTCTCACATGGGACAATTCAACTTACAAATATAGCTGTTTTAATTTCTATCTGATTGTGACAAAGAGAATTTCATTTTCCAGATGCTTTTTGATGCTTTGTAATTTTTCATCCGGATAAGATTTTTCTTTCAGAAACCGGCTGTCCAGGGTTTTTGTCGGAACAAACTTTTGCAGAACATAGCTGCCGGCGCCGGTCAGCAATTTCCCGATCTTCAGAATATCGTTTTCTTCAAGCTGGGACTGCACAATCGTTGTGCGGAATTCATAAGGAATTTTTTCTTTTAAAATAAACTTTATGCTTTCCCTGATCGAATCCTGATCGACTTGCACTTTCACGATCTCCTTATATTTATCCAACGGAGCTTTTACATCCATGGCGATATAATCCAGCAGTTTTTCATCAATCAGAGACTTGATTACTTCAGGTCTTGATCCGTTGGTATCCAGCTTTACCGCGTATCCCTTTTGTTTAATTTCTTTGATAAACGCGGCCAGATCATTTTGTATAGTGGGTTCTCCGCCTGTAATGCTTACCGCATCAAGTTTGCCTTTGCGCAGGTCAAGAAACTCCATTAAATCACTTTCTTTAATGCATGATCGAAACAGTCCCGGATCCACCAGTTCGGGATTATGACAATACGGGCATTTGAAGTTGCATCCCTGTAAAAAGATAACAGCGCAAATCAATCCCGGGTAATCAATGAGGGAAACCCTCTGTAAACCGCCGATTTTCATTTTTCTCCTTCATTTAAAAACAACAAAAACACCGCACCGAAACGCGTTTTTCAAGGAAGCTTTAATTTTTTTCTTACTGAAACTTGAATGTCTGCCGCGAGTCAAACTCTTCCTGCTTGCCCTTATTCCACTGTTTGACAGGCCGCAAATAGCCGACGACGCGCGAGTAAACCTCGCAATCATCAGCACAGGTCGGGCATTTCTCCTGCTCGCCTTTTATGTAACCGTGCGACGGACAAACGCTGAAGGTGGGAGTAAAAGTAATATAAGGCAAATGGTAATTGGAACAAATCTTCTGAACCAGACGTTTCACCGACTGGGGATTATCAATTCTTTCACCGGCAAAGGTGTGGAACACCGTACCGCCTGTGTATTTAACCTGAATTTCATCCTGCAAATCCAGTGCTTCAAAAATATCATCCGTATAGTCCACCGGCAATTGTGTGGAATTCGTGTAAAAAGGTTCCGCGTTTTTCGATTTTTCCTCACTGGCCGTAATGATATCGGGATATTTCTCTTTATCTATTTTAGCCAGACGGTATGACGTTCCTTCCGCCGGCGTCGATTCCAGATTATAGTTGTTACCGGTTTCTTTCTGGAAATCGATAAGCTTCCTTCTCATAAAGTCGAGAACCTGTTTTGTGAATTCCTGTCCTTTTTCAGAAGCAATGTTCACTCCCAGTAAGTTCAGGCACGCTTCATTCATGCCGACGAGTCCGATCGTGGAGAAATGATTCTTCCAGTATTCGTCGAATCGCTCTTTAACACCGCGTAAATAATACTTGGTATAGGGATAAAGATTTCCGTCCGTGAACTTTTCCAGAACCTTTCTTTTTGTTTCCAGACTTTCTTTCGCCAGCTCCATCAGCCACTCCAATCGCAGGAGGAAATCTTTCTTGGACTTGGCCAGATAGGCGATACGCGGCATGTTAATGGTGATAACACCGATGGAACCGGTCAGCGGATTGGACCCGAAAAGTCCCCCTCCCCTCATCTCCAGTTCGCGATTGTCGATTCTCAGGCGGCAGCACATGCTCCGTGCGTCTTCCGGATTCATGTCGGAGTTGATGAAGTTGGAAAAATAAGGAACACCGTACTTTGCCGTCATCTCCCACAAATCCAGCAAATTGGGGTCATCCCAGTTAAAATCTTTCGTAACGTTGTATGTCGGAATCGGGAAAGTAAAGACCCTTCCTTTAGCATCGCCTTCCGCCATCACCTGCAGAAAAGCCTTATTGAAGAGATTCATTTCTTCCTGAAATTCTTTATAGGTCTCTTTTTGCGGTTTGCCGCCAATGATGACATTCTGATCAGCGTAATATTTCGGCACCGTTACATCCAG
>JAJFTS010000266.1 GCA_021372815.1 Deltaproteobacteria bacterium
CCGCGTTTTTTTTCTGTAGCGCCGGTAAAAGCTCCCTTTTCGTGACCAAACAACTCACTTTCAATAAGATCCTCCGGTATCGCCGCGCAGTTGACCTCGACAATGTCTTTGTTGGATCTTAAACTTAAATGATGAATCGAACGCGCCACCAGTTCCTTACCCGTCCCATTTTCGCCCATAATCAGAATCCAGGCATTCGTGGGCGCGACAATACTGATTATTTCCTTGAGTTCGTTTATCGCCGCACTGGTTCCGGTTAATTCATACTGATGAGAAACTTTCTGTTTCAACAGAACGTTTTCTTCTTTCAGACGAATCAAGTTTAAGGCATTGTTGACCAGAATGATAATCTTATCCAGAGAGAGAGGCTTCTCAATAAAATCAAACGCTCCGAGTTTTGTGGCTTTTACGGCTGTTTCGATCGTGCCATGCCCGGACATGATGATTACGAGTATTCTGGGATCTATTTTTTTAATGGCTTTGAGGGTCTCCAGGCCATCCATGCCCGGCAGCCAGACATCAAGCAGGACAAGCTGAGGCATCTCTTCTTCGACAATTTTGACAGCTTCTTCACCGCTGCCCGCCACTAAAACCTGATAACCTTCATCGCTTAAGATTGCTTTCAGGGAATGGCAAATACTCGCTTCATCATCAACTACCAGGATTGTTTCTTTCATACCCACTCTTTCCGCTGATAAAAGTATTTTTTATTTCCAATATAATTTAAACCTGAGAAACCGGCAACTGAAAAGAAACTATCGTCCCCGTGGGACTGTTATCCGCAACGCTGACCTGACCGTGGTGATCGGAAATAATCGAACTGACAATCGCCAGTCCCAGACCGGTACCGGCTTTCTTTGTGGAAAAATACGGTTCGAAAACTTTTCTCTTGTAACTGGAAGGAACGCCGGGGCCGTCGTCAGCCACGGATACGTTAGCCCGGCGATGCTGTTCATCATAACTCACCGTAATTTCAATCCGTCCGGTTTTCTTATTGATTGCCGCAACGGCATTGTCGAGCAGATTAATCATCACTCTGTTGATTTGTTCCGCATCCAGTTCGAACCTGGGCAATTCCGGAGCGGTTTTTAATTCAAAAACGATATCTTTATGGGCGTCCTGAAAAAGCAAAACGGCTTCGGAAACTACGGCATTTAAATCATTGGGAGCGAGAGCCGTTACCGGCATGCGCGCGTAACGGGAAAATTCATTAACCAGATTCTTCAGAACTTCCACCTGATCAATAATTGTCTGCGTGCATTCCTTAAAAACAGATCCATCCTCCCCCAGCTTATCTTCATATTTCCGCTGGAGTCTCTGCGCGGAAAGCTGAACCGGCGTAAGAGGATTTTTAATTTCATGCGCCATGCGGCGGGCGACTTCACGCCAGGCGGCGGCGCGTTCCGCTTTTTGCAGCAGCGTCAAATCTTCAAAAACAACAACCATGCCGGAATCGTTGCCTTCCTCATCCTGAATGGTTGTAATCGTTACAAGAACCGTCAGGGCTTTATCCTTGAGCATGATTTCCAGTTGCTTTTCCAGCATGACTTCATTTTTCTCTCTCATTTCCTGTAAAAATTCATCAACAAGAGAGATATGTTCGGGCATCATCAAGTCACGATAATTCTGAAAAAGAACTTTCTCCGCTTTGATATCCAATATTCTTTCCGCAGCACGATTCACCGTGGTTATAATTCCGTTTTTATCCACGGAAACAACCCCGGCGGAGACATCGCGCAGAATCGTTTCCATATATTTACGTCTCTGCTCCAGATGCAGATTGGCTTCTTCCAGGCTGGTCTGGCTTTTCTTCAAGTCTTTGGTCATCTGATTGAATGACTTAACCAGAATCCCGATTTCATCGTCAGCTTCAATATCGATCTTGCTGTCCAGATCTCCCATGGTGATTCTGTTGGTCGCGGTAACAAGATCCTGAATCGGATCGGTAATTCCCTTGGCCAGCGTCAGCCCGAACCATGTGGCGAGAAATATGATCACCAGGGTTACGATTGATAAAGTAACCGTGTAATTTAATTTTATCGGACTCTTTAATAGTTCAATCCTGCTATACTGTTCAGAGGCTTCGGCGATGTTTCTTAATTTATCAACGAAACCTTTAGGAATAATATAACTGACCGAAACATGGCCAATAACTTCCGACGGAACCGCGGAAGAAAAAACAGGAACGATGCCTGCAATGACATCTCCTTTTTCTGCGGGCTGAACAATGGATTCTTCTTTCCCCAGATAAATATCTTCTATCATTTTCGCGGTCAGTTCAACCGGAATACGATCAGGATTTGCGGCATCGGCAAAAACAATTTTCTCCTTCTGAAAATCAAAGTATATTTCAACCATTCCCGTTTTATAATTCTTCTGACGTTGACCGACAAAACTTTTTAAATATTCTATTCTTTCCCGTTCATAGAGATGATTCTTGGTAATTTCCGAGCTGATCTGACGCGCGTTGAATTTGGCATGTTCCTCCATCTGCTGATAATAAACCTGCGCCACTTCCAGCGAACGGTTCAAAGCGTCGCCGATCTTGATGTTGAACCAGAAATCAATACTGTAGGAAAGAAAATTAATGGCAAACAAAAAAAGCAGTATCGTCGGGATCAGTGACAGGCCGACAAAAGCGGCCACCAGTTTTGCTCTCAGTCTGGATCCTATAACTCCCCGGCGGTACTCGTTGAACAGTTTGAAAACATTTCTGATAATCAAAAACAGCAACAGTACGATTAGAATAAAATTTATACTGGTGAGGCCATAAACGAAAATATTGGTGGAAAACGGCAGATTGTCTTTATTAAAAAGTTGACTGGCCAGCAAGGTAAAAATAATGGCCAAAACGCCGACAACCACCATGATGATTTTTTCCCGGCGGCGTTTTTTTAATTCATTTTCATCGACAATGATTTTCTCAGATTTATTTTTCATGGGCTGATTAATGCGGTTTCAATAAAAATATTTAATTGACTTTGACTCATCCGCTAATAGGAAAACTTTTGTTTATACCACGATGTCTCAAAATCCCAGAGAGAGACTAAGAAAAAAATATTTTCCATGTGCAAAGGCAGGCGGACCTTATCCATTTTTATTTTAATCATAACGTAATAATTTCCCCCCTTCGCAAGCGATGACATGGGGGCGGCAATAATTCCGTTAAAATCTGACATTGCTTTTTGAGCGCTTTCAAAATCAGAAAAAACAACCTGTTCCCCTTTATTGGTTGAAACGCTAAAGGTTTTTTTGAGATTATCATACTTCATTGTGCGTTTAATTTCTTTCTGGGTAATTTTCTTATCCCACAACAGTGGTCTTTCCTGATAAACTTCCAGCCACATAACAAAATTAGCCGGTATTCCCGCTAAAACGGCTAATTCCATATCCGGTTTAAAACCATTGATCAGACGCGCGTACAAAAGAACATTCTCCACATCATTCGTAATCAGAATATCGGTTATTCTGGGCTCAGCCGCATGGGTCTGAATCGGAAGAAAAATAATCAACAGCGAAACCAGAAATAAGCCACTAAATTTATTTTTTAGTTTTTTCATAAATACTATCGGATTCGGGAAATATATTTTCCACGATAAAGTTTAGTTATAACTGCCGTCTGAAATAACCGCAAAGTTAAATAATGGCGCTTCCGCGCCAATTCTTTAATAAAACAAATAAATTACAAAAAAATATATCCCGGCCATTTTTAATGTGGGATATTAGGAAAGATATTGATAAAAATCAAGATTAATTTCGATTTAGGCTTGGATGGCATCCAGCGTTCTAAAGGACGGAATTCTAAAAGAGTAACGCTTATGGGCTTCTTCTTTATTATTACAGGTAACGATTTCCCAACAATCTTTTTTGCTCATTAACTCCCTGAGCAACAGGTTATTCAACCGGTGACCCGATTTATAGGCTACAAAATGACCAATGATCGGCATTCCCAGCAAAAATAAGTCTCCGATGGCGTCAAGAATCTTGTGTTTCACAAAAACATTTTCAATCCGCTGTCCTTCTTTATTAATAATTTTCTTATCATCCAGAACTATCGCATTTTTCAAAGATCCGCCCAAAGCCAGACCTTTGGCCTGTAAGAATTCGAGATCTTTTAAGAAACCGAATGTCTGAGCGGCACAAATATTTTTTTCATATTCTTCATCTGAAAAAGTCATGCTGTAAGATTGCCTGCCGATAACGGGATGTTTGAAATCTATTTCATAAGATATCTTGAATTCATCCGCCGGCAATAATACCGCGCTGGAATCTCCTGAATTGACAGAAACCGGTTTTTTAACAACAAGCATTTTTTTACTCTTTTTCTGGACATGGGTTCCCACTTCTTTAAGCATATTCACAAAGGGAAGCGCACTGCCGTCCATAACGGGAACTTCAAAAGAGTCCAGCTCAATAACGGCGTTATCAACACCCATTCCGCTGAATGCAGACAAAAGGTGCTCTACGGTGGAGACAGTAATTCCTTCGGCCCCAAGAGTTGTTGCCAGAGTCGTATCGCAAACATTATCATAGCGGGCGTAAATCGGCTCGGAATCAGGCAAATCTTTGCGGATAAAAACTATGCCCGTGTCCGCCGGCGCCGGTTTTATCTTCATATTGATCTTACGGCCGGTATGCAAACCTATACTGAAACAACTTATTTCTTTTTTTAAAGTGCGTTGTAAATTCATTATTCTTCCAATACAAAAAAATATGTATACAATTTTAATAGCAATGTTTGTACCATATTTAGCTTGATTTTTATTAAAAATAAGTGATTGTAATTATTGGATTATTAACAATAAGTGGTTTATGCTGATAAGAATTTTCTGTCTTTGTGTGGTAAAAACGACACACTTAATTGTCGAAAAATTAAAACGAATAACAACTACTTGATTTCTTTATAGTATCTTTGCTTCTCACTGTATATGCAGCCACAATAAGGCTGGCGATACATTCCCAGATCCCTGGAAATCTTTACACCTTCGGCCCACCCCGCACGAAAATCCTGATAATAAAAAAAGATTCCGAGTTGCTGACTCAGATTTTTTCCGATTTCCCTAATCAAATCATGTTTCTGATATTTGCTGTAGAGCAGAGTGGTTGTAAAACCATCATATTTTTCACGAATGGCCAGTTCTGCCGTATACGCCAATCGATCCCTCAGACAGAAGGCGCATCTTTCATTTTCCTTTAGATTAGCGACTGACCGCAAATATTCTTCCAGCGGATAACCTTCCTGCCAGATAATATTCAAGAAAGTTTTATCGGCGTACTCCTGGAGCGTCTGTTTACGCCTCTGGTATTCCTGATAGGGATGAATATTGGGATTGTAAAAAACGCCGGTGATCTCATGCCCCTGAGTTCTTAATTCCTTCAGGGGATAAATCGTGCAAGGCCCGCAGCAGATGTGCATAAGTATTTTCATATAAATCTCTTTAACAATTGTTGGGAATGATGATAATGCCCGGAATCGGCGGCAGAGTGACTTTTGTCCCGTCTTCAGTCCATTTCTCCTGCTCCATCATAAATCCGGAAAGACTGAAATTATCCGGCAAATTAGGATCATTAATATTGGTCGCCGATAAGCCGATTTCCGTGGTCGGCAACGGCGATTCGTTCACATCCGTTGTCGTGGTCGGGATCAGAACCGGGAAGGTCACCGGCACCTGGTTGCTTTCCAGGCCGAGACCGGCGGTGAATTGATAAGCGGTGAAGTTGGTGGAATCGAAGACCACGCCGAGTTCGTTTAATTCTTCCAGGGTAAGCTCTTTTGTGGTCACGCTGGTAATGAGCGGATCGGAAATGGATTCGACCGTCACCACCTGCGGCACGGCGGCAAAAAGAGCATTGCCGGATGAGTCCACCAGACGGATATTGGAAAGAGTGTACTTGCCGAGTATCGGCATCGAAGGCAGATAAAACGGATTGCCCGGCGTTGTCGTCAGCGTCACAGGCGTGGTGTAGGTCGGGCCGGAGAATTCGCCGATAACCTTGAAATCCTGGGGCAGCATCGCCAGCACGGCATCCGGCAGGGCTTCGCCGTTACTTATGAAACCGGTGGTGATCACAGAGGCAATGCCTTGCGGAACGGCCTGATAGTCCGGGCCGACGCTCAAGGTGACACCGACGATGTTGAAATCCATCGTCGTCAGCGTGCGCGCTTCCTGTGCACGAACAGACATCGGCGCATAAAACGACGCAACCATCGCCACCATGAGCATCAACAACGCTAATATGTTATTTTGTCGTCTCATTCTCTCTCAACTTGTCATTACCCAGCTCGACTGGGTAATCCAGTCATTATTCTCAACCTCTTTTCTCAAGAGGGGTGAGGGGAGATTTTTTCATTGCGTAGCAGCTCTCAGCCACTGCCACGAGCGTCCCCCTTAGCGCTTCTCTTTAATTACCTCTCACCACGCAATTCATTTTCAATAAATTCCTTCAATTCTTCTACGGAAGGAAGATTAAGTTTATATTTGCTGACAAACAGCCTGTCCTTGTCATTTGCCGTTGCATATTCAACCAATGTCTTGTTTTTATCTGTTACGAGCAAAATTCCTATCGGTGGATTATCTCCTTTTTCAAGAATATTTGATTTATAGTAATTTAAATACGTCACCAATTGCGCTGCATGAGCATGAGAAAATGAATCAACTTTTAATTCAATCAAGACATGGCATTTCAGAATACGATGATAAAAAACCAGATCAACAAAGAAATATTCATCGCCAATAAGTATGCGTTTTTGCCTTCCCTCAAAACAAAATCCATTTCCCAATTCGATGATAAAAGTTTGCAGATGGTCTGTCAGGGCTTGCTCCAGTTCCGTTTCTTCAATTAAATCCGGTTTGTTAACATTGAGAAATTCAAAGAAGTAGTGTGATTTAATAACATCTTGAGGAATACCCGGTGTAATTTTGCGGGTGACTTGTTCCAATGCTTTTGTTTTATTTTTTGAAATACCCAATCTTTCGTAGCTTAGGGTAGAAATCTGTCTTTTCAACTCCCGAACAGAAAGATTCGTTTTGATGATAAGCAATTCATAGTATTTTCTTTTTGTATCATCATCGATTTTTATGAGTTCTGCAAAATGAGAATAAGGTATTTTATGGATTATGTTTTGTAAATCTGATTGGCCTTTGGTTCCGTCTATCGTCTCCAATTCTTGGGACACTGTCCCAAGAATTCTTTTAGGCAGCATATTTTCAGATAATATCTGAATGAAATTATTTTTAGATTCTTGGGTCAGCGCCCCAAGAATATGCGGATAAATTTTGTAGAATTGCCGGCAACGTGACAATTCAGGAGACGTTAGGCCTTTGATGCTTATAGAAGCTGCCAGTTTACCTAAAAGATCAACGCCGTACTTTGCCCGATCTTTTCCATGCTGCTCAAATTCCACAATATAGAAACCAATCAGCCAATTACGCAAAGTAAGACTTATATTAACCGCTTTGCTTGCCTGTTGCTGAAGCGTATTGTGCGCTTCGTTAATTAATTTTACTAATGATTTAAAGTCCATTTGTTTTCTCTATTTCTCTTCCTACAATCTGAACTTCGTACTTTCTTTCCTTGCTACCTGCTACTTCGCTACTATTTTTCTTGCTCCTTACTTATCGGACCTGTCCGTCATTTCCCCCCACTTCAAATGTCAAGAGTAAAGATTTGACCCCCTATTTCCACCCCCCACTTTCCCCGTCCACCTTCCTTTTTGACCCCACCTTCCTTACTACTATTTCTTCCCCCTATTTCCCGTCCCTCTTTTTCTATTCTTACCCTCTAATAAATTATTTACATTAATCAAATTATGATAATATTTTTTTTGCTCATTACTGCCTTCTTGCAAAACCCAATCTGACATTTGTTTTATAATTTCGTCATTATGTTCTATTAATGCTTTTCTTGATACTCTCGGTATCGGTGGATTATAAATCCACCATCTTTCATTTTTATATTCCAAATAATATTTTTCTTTGTATTTCTTTTCAGTCTTTATAAGAGGGCTATCCCCATATCCTTTTTTCCCATCGGTATGTGCAAATTCTTTAAATACCACACCGATAATTGCTCTTTGATTTATAATTTTAATCTCTTTTATTTCATATGAATCTACAACACAAATCTGGTCACCATCCCAAGAGTGTATCTCCGCATTCGTATCACTATACTTCTTATCAACCCATGATTTCCTTTCTTGAGAATACATGGCATTATCAACTCTGAAGGATGGATTACCAATATATTCCATTTCCAAAAATTCAGTCATAAATTTCCTTGCACCATCGGCTTTGTCAGATGCTTGGCATAGTATTGATAGGGAACACATAGTTACAGTCAATAAAATAGACAATATTTTCAAATTAACACTCCATAATTATTAATCTGGTGATACTTTTTTACAGTATCGATAGTAAGTAGGAGATCCCTGTGCCTTCCACCATTCTAAGGGTGCTGCACCATACTTAATCCCTTCTCTTCGAGCAGACCACATGACGTTTGGTACTTTCTTATTATTATCATAAGTGGATGTCCCAATAGTTGGATCATAAATTGCCATATGACGTGGCCACTTTACGACATCACCAATCTGCGGTTGTGTTACGATTTGCATTTTACAATTTGTGGATTTTTCACTAAATTGATCATCAGGAATTTTAGTAGGTTGTGCCGATAACCTCTTATTGGTATAACTTAACCCTACGTTATTATATATAACTCTTGTAGAATTAGAACAATCGGCTCCATTTTTTGTATCACCGCCACTCAAATATTTCGTACCTACCCATTTTTTTGCTTCTGCGGCAATCTTCATGCCATCTGCTACTGAGGCAAATTCACAGCATTTGCAAAGGCCAAAAGAATCAACATCTAATAATGGATTATTATCAACATATGTAAAAATATTTATTCCACCATCCAACCCAATCGGATCTTCCGTCACATACCTGCCGGTATTTGAATCATAGGGCTGCGAAGAAAAGGGGACGGTTCTATTTATTTTCATTTTCTCTTCCTTCTCCATCTCTGGAAAGCCTCGGACGCCCACGTTCCTTGATCATCGCCTCTATCTTGAATCGCTTGTTCACCTCTCGGATGAATGCTCCGCTCCCGTATATCTTTCTGCGTTCCATCTCGCCACGCATTGCCTCTTTCGTCTCCAGCATCTGCTGCACAAATTTCCTGTATTCTCGCCTTATTTCCTGATCATGGAACAGTTTGTCGTAAATGATATGAGCATCCAGTAAATTATCCTTCTTCCCATACGCATTCGCCCTGTAACTGCTCCAGCGATATTCCCGCGGGTCTTTTACCATCCGAGCTCGAACCGGATTCAGTTCCACATAACTGCCGCATGCCAACAGGTATTCATCCTTCGAAATCAGGATGCTTTTAAACCTGTCCTGCCAAAAATGACCGGTGTATCTATATTTGTTCTTAAAATGCTGGGCGTAGGAAAGGTTGATCCCTTTCATGAGCTGGCAAAGTTCTCCGCCTTTTTCTGTCGTTTCAATGACCAGATGGATATGGTTGGTCATTAATACGTAGTGATACAGCTTAAATTGATATTTCTCTTTGTATTTCTTGAGGATGTCGATGAATTTCAGATAGTCGTCTTCTTCTTTGAAGATGTTCTGCTTATTATTGCCCCGCGTCAAAACATGATAAACATATTCCTGCGGAGCTATTCTCGCTGTTCTCGGCATGGTTATTTCCTACCGCAACTGAACATTTATGTCAATAATTAGAACCGTCCCCTTTATTTCACAGCACGAACGGAGCGCAACAACGCAGATTGGTACTTTTCAACGGCCCAGGGCTAAAATATTTCTCCCTGCCGACCGGACGCCTTAAGCCCAAAATGCTCGTAGGCTCTGGCACAGGCGATTCTTCCCCGCGCTGTCCTTTGCAGATATCCTTCCTGAATCAGAAACGGTTCGTAGACGTCTTCGATGGTCACTCTTTCTTCGCCGATCGCCGCGGCAAGGCTCTCCACGCCGACCGGACCGCCGTTGAATTTTTCAATCAGCGTCAGAAGCAGCTTTCTGTCCATCTGATCGAAGCCTTTCTGATCAACTTCAAAAGCGTCCAGCGCTTCCCGCGCAATCCTAGCGTCAATTGTCCCGTCCGCTTTCACTTCGGCATAGTCGCGGACACGCTTGAGCAGCCGGTTGGCGATGCGGGGCGTGCCCCGCGCGCGTCCGGCGAGTTCTTGGGCTCCGGCGGCGGCCAGTTTGACGCCCAAAATGGAAGCGGATCTTTTGAGGATGATCGCAAGTTCTTGCGGCGTATAAAACTCCAGACGGAAATGCATGCCGAAACGGTCACGCAAAGGCGAGGTCAGCGATCCGGCGCGGGTTGTCGCTCCCACCAAAGTAAACTTGGGAATGTCAAGTTTCATCGAGCGGGCGGACGGCCCCTGCCCGATTAAAATATCGATATGAAAATCCTCCATGGCCGGATACAGAATTTCTTCCACGACATGGGAGAGGCGATGAATCTCGTCAATAAAGAGGACTTCGTGTTCGTGCATATTCGTCAGAATCGCCGCCAGGTCTCCCGGCCTTTCGATAACCGGCCCGGAAGTCACCTTAATATCCACGCCCATTTCTTTGGCAATAATGTAGGCCAGTGTAGTTTTGCCCAGCCCCGGAGGACCATACAAAAGAACATGATCCAGCGCCTCGCGGCGTTTCCGGGACGCTTCGATAAAAATCGCCAGATTGCTTTTGACCTTTTCCTGACCGACATAATCTTTTAACTTCGCCGGACGCAAAGTAACTTCAAAATCGTTTTCTTCTTCCATACCGCAAGCGCTGATCAAAGGATTTTTTACGGGTTTATCCATTATTCATTCCACCCTGTCCCGCCGGATCAACCGGCCAGAATTTTCAACGTTTGTTTTAAAAGCTTATCCATCACCAGTTCTTCTCCGGATGTACGCGCGGCCTTATCCAGAGCATCCCTGGCGACATTGTTTTTATACCCCAGATTCACCAGCGCGGAAAGAACGTCTTCCATGATGTCATCCTGACGATTCTGAATTCCCGTTTCCGGCGCCTGCTCCTGCATCATTTTTTTGAGCACTTTTTCCTTCAGCTCCAGAATCAGACGCTCGGCCATCTTCTTGCCCACGCCGGGAATCCGGACCAGTTTGTTCACGTTGCCGCCGGATACGGCATTCAGGAATTCCTGCGCGGAAATTCCGGAAAGGATATTCATGGCTATTTTCGGTCCGATGCCGCTGACGGAAATCATCAGTTGAAAAAGGTCTCTTTCCTGCACCGTATTAAAACCGAACAGGTTGATGGCATCCTCCTTCACGTTGGTATGAATATGCAGCGTTATCGTCTGCCCGGCTTCCGGCAATTCATAAAAAGTCGTCAACGGAATAAAAACACGGTAGCCGACGCCCTGAACATCGACGATGACATGAGCGATACCTTTATAAACAATTTTTCCGCTGATTAAAGCAATCATCAGATTGGTTTTTCCTTAAAGAAATTGGCGTGACATATTGCTGTGGCCAGCGCGTCCGCGGCATCCGCCGGAGGAATTTCAGGCAGTTTTAAAATGGCTTTAACCATCACCTGCACCTGGCTTTTTTCCGCTCTTCCGTAACCCACCACAGCCTTCTTAATTTCCAGAGGCGTGTATTCGAATACATCGATATTTTTATCGGCGCCGGCATAAATCGCCACACCTCTGACCTGAGCCTGTTTAATCAGACTGCGGACATTTTTCCCGTAAAAAATATTTTCCAGAACGATTGCTTCGGGCGCGGTCTCGAATATCACCGCGGAAAGCTGCTGATAAACATAAATCAAAATTGCGGACAGAGGAGAATCTTTTTGGGGCTTGATTTCTCCGTGAAGAACATGCCGCAAATAATTTCCTTTTTTTTCAATGACGCCGTAACCGGTAACATGACTGCCTGGATCAATTCCTAAAATTCGCAATTTTTTTCATTCCGTATTTTTTTTGCCAAGCAACTTTCATCAAAAAAATACTTGAAGGTTATTCCGCCGGGCTAGCTTAATTTTTTCATAACATCTTCGTCGATATCAAAATTGGAATAAACATTCTGGACGTCGTCATTGTCTTCCAGTTTTTCCATCATCTTGAGCATGGATTCGGCTTTGTTCTCTCCCAGTTTGACGGTATTGGAAGGAATCATGCTGATCCGCGCTTCCAGATGTTTGATGCCCTTGTCATCCAGAACTTTTTTGACCACTTCAAAGGATGCGGGATCGGTAATCACTTCATATTCACTGTCTTCGCTTTTTACGTCTTCCGCCCCCGCCTCCAGAGCAAGTTCCATTAAGGTATCTTCATCAATCGCTTTTTTATCAATCACGATGCTTCCTTTTTTCGCGAACATCCACGACACACAGCCGTTTTCACCGAGGTTTCCGCCGTGTTTGGAGAAGATATGTCTGATTTCCGCGACCGTCCTGTTTTTGTTGTCGGTCACAATTTCCACGAGAACCGCCGCTCCGCCCGGACCGTAACCTTCATAGGTAACCTCTTCAAACGCCGCCGCGCCCTGATCGCCGCCGGTGCCCTTTTTAATCGCGCGTTCAATGTTGTCCTTGGGCATATTTTCTTCCTTGGCCAGCATGACCGCCTGCCGGAGACGGGCGTTGCCTTCTATATCACCGCCGCCGAGTCTTGCCGCCAGGGTTATTTCTTTGATAATTTTGGTAAATATCTTCCCGCGCTTGGCGTCGATCGCGCCCTTTTTTCTTTTAATGGTGCTCCATTTGGAATGGCCGGACATATATTTCTCCTTAATGGTTTTTAACTTTTTTTTAATAACACAAGGAAATAAACTTGTAAAGATTATTACTTGTCACTAAATATCGTATTTTTAAAAGGATAAAATCCTGAGATTAAACAGATAGTAATTCCCCGAAAATTACATTTTCTACATGTAGGATAGGGGATACTTTTTACTGTACCCCACCAGTTCGACATAGCCTTTTCCGGTTACAGGCGAATCATTTAAAATACCTTCAACGCTTACACTGCCTTCCCAGTAAGGCATCGGTTTCAGTTCCAATTCCTGCTGCGCCAGAACAGGATTAACATTAAGCTTTAAATTCAGAGATTTGACTGTTATTTCCCATGAAGCGGGGTAATTGGAATCTGTTTTTTTGCTGTACCAGTAATTTAAAGTTTTAATATCAATATCGTCTTTTGTTAACCAGACTGTTTTCCCGTCCGGAGAGACAAAAGTGCCGCCGCTTGTTTCAATCATTGCGTCTTTATCATTCCTGATTAGATAGATCATCAGCTCACAATTGTTATCCAACTGCACGCTAAACCAGTCCCATCCTGTCTGAGACAAGCCAAGTTTCATCGTTCCATACTCATGATCCATCCAGGACATTCCTTCAACCTTGACCGGTGTGCCTTCGACAGTGATGGTTCCCGATGTCCTCATTCTTGTAAATGAATAATAGTAATTGGCATGGTTTGCCCCTTTATTCACAATCCCATTTCGTCCGTGAAAAGCCGCCGGTTTTAATGGCTCTAATTCCAGTTCAATCTTGTAATCTTTCATTTCAGCGCAAAGGATGTGTTTCCCTTTTTCTTCCCGGGCAGTCCAGGTATCGATCATAAGGTCATATTTTTTTTCATCAGCTCTGGCTTTGTTGAAGATAAAATTATTTATTTCTTTTGCTTTGAATTTTTTGCTTTGCAGATCGGTAACGGCAAAATGTGCCAGCATTCCCACATCCTTCAACCAGTGGGCCGGAATGGGAATAAAAAAAGCAGGGACTTTATCCTCGTTGGTAATTCTTTTAAAAAACGTCAATTCGTAGCCAAACGCTCTTCCATCTTGAGCTGTCAGGTGCCCGGTATAATACCACCATTCATTTTGCGCCCAGTAATGAGCGGCTCCGTCATCAGGAAGGACGATCGGATTCACGGGAGCGGAATGATTTAATGTGTAGACGGGAGCACAGGCGGATATGAACAGCAAAAACAAAAATAAAGATAAGATTTTTATTTTTTTCAATTGTTCACCTGATAAAATATTTATCAAAGCAACATTAACTGAACATTTACATACACGCTTTTATGTCTGTTTATCATCCGGTTCATTGTTTAACCGGACTTTCTTTTTTTAATGTACTTGAAAAATTACTTCAGTTGCGCAGACACCACCTTGTTCAAAACAGACTGAGCTTTGATAAGTTTTTTATACTTTTCCCGAATCTTATCAAGATTTTTCGATTTAATTGCTTTGAGCAGATCGCCCTCTATTTCAGCGACATCCAGCCTTTCATAATAATCGAGGGTTTCCTTCATGTGTGCGAGAACAATCATCCCCGTAAGAATCGGATGGTTATTCGTCACATTCGCGTCATCAAACATTGTCCCATGCTCGAGTTCCACTTCCAAACCCATGCGAAAATCTTCCAGAGCAATGGGCATTTTTTTAACATTTACAATTTTAAGGATTACCGCCGCTTCCTTTGCCGTTACGTTCGGTTTTCTGATTTTCGTCCAATCTCTGAAACCCAGTTCCCGGCAAACCCTCTTTACTTCAACTGCTGTCACATACTGAGGAATTTTCATTTCAATATCTCCTTCGTTATCACTTCTTTTTCATGAGCGATCAACACATCCTATTTACTGTTCCTCATTTTATTCCGGGTTGCAGCCAAAGGATAACGCGGCGGCAAGGAGGAGGCTCCGCAGGCGTATTACTAATACGTCGAGGAAGCTGACGACGAAGCCAACAAAGTTAGCCAAAGGATGCAACTTGGCATTTGTTGCTATTGCGCTGAGAACCCTCCGTCCACGGGGAAAATTCCGCCGGTAATGTAGTTGGAAGCCTTCGATGCCAAAAAGACGGCCAATCCTTTTACATCGTCTTCTTCACCGTACATTTTGAGCGGAATCGCGCCGACCGTAAGATCAAGAATTGGTTTCATCTCCGGTTTAAACAAATGGCCCATCATGTCGGTTTTGAAAAATCCCGGAGCAATGCAATTTACATAAATTTTATAACGGGCCAATTTGAGAGCCAGGGTTTTGGTTAATCCTTCCACCGCAAACTTGGAAGGATTATAAGCGACGGCCGGATGTTCTTCTTCGTTGGAACCCCGCGAGCCGTAGATGGAAGAAACATTGATCATTTTTCCTCCGCCCTTTTCCTTCATAATGCGGGCGACCATCTGGGATAGAATCCAGACGCCTTTAACATTGACGTCGAATATCTTTTCCCACTTGTCCAGAGGATACTCCAGTGTCGGAGCGCCCCAGGTCAGCCCCGCATTATTAATCAAAATATCAATCGTGCCGAATTTATCCATGGTGGCTTTCACCAGATTTTCAATATCTTCTTTCTTGGCTAGATCGCATTTGACGGCCATCGCCTTGACGCCGAATTTTTCCAGTTCCTGAACTTCCTTTTCCAGATTCTCCAGTTTGCGGGAAGCAATCACCACATTGGCACCGGCTTCAGCCAGACCGGTAGCCATAAATTTGCCGATGCCTCTGCCTCCGCCCGTAACGATGGCAACCTTGCCTTTTAAATCAAACAAATCTTTTAAATTCATTTTAAACTCCTTATGTACAGTTTTTTATTATGAATATTTTATTATTATTTTTCGATCTTATATTTTTAGAAATCGACGAAAGTTCTTTCATGAAAAATTAACGGGAAATAACTTTGTGTGCTCCAAAATATTTATAAAAACTTTTATATCATCAGCAACAATAACGTGCTTTCCGAATATCGAATAATGATTCTATTCATTATCATGACGAGCCGGCACAACCAGGCGTATGTGCCGTCGGGCAAGCATAAGAACAGGAGTACTCCAGTCACGCCCTGATCCGTCGAGGGCGTTCAACTCTGCGTTAACGAGAATGAGAAACTCCTGGTCTTTACGATTCAAATAATCGGAAAGACGGCTGCGATAACCTTCCTGTGGTAAATTAATTTGTCCCTCTACTCTATAGCGGTCGGTCTCAACTACAACTCTTTCAAGCCTGACTTCCATACCGGGCATTAGATTTGTCCTCTAACAGCAGAATCATCCTTTCTTAAAGTAAAAGAGATGGTTTGCTTGATAAAATATTAATTTATCACGTAATAATTATAGGAAATTAAGCTTTATATGTCAATGAAATATTAAATACCAGATACGCAGGGAAAGGCTTATTGATCGGATTTTCCCTTTGGTCAATCGGTGCTTCTTTGTCGATTGATTTGTTATAAATTTTATTTTGCGGATAAAAAAGCCGGGCAACCTGATGGTTGCCCGGCATCTCATTTGTAAAATATAGTTATATTACTTCTCTACTGATAAGAAACCTTTCGGATGGAAATCCTTGCCTGTAACCTTTTTCGCAATACCTTTCTGATCCAGGTACGGGGTAATGCCGCCCATGAAGAACGGCCAACCGGCTCCCATAATGACACCGGTATCCACATCTTTCGGTTCCGCCACGACACCTTCTTTGAGAATCAAGTCGACTTCTTTGGCAACACGATCCAATACACGCGCCTTGATTTCGTCGTCGGTGAATTTCTTGTTACCCTGCGGCCAACCGGCTTTGATCTCGGGATCAACATCGATGCCCTTGTCGGTAAAGGTGACAAGCTGTTTCTTGCCCTTAGCCACCAGGTTCTTGAGTCCGGGATTGACCGGGAACCGGTCGGGGAAATACTTGTTAAGGGTTTCCTGAACATGAAGTGCGATAGCAGGTCCCACCAGCGCAGCCAGTGTGAACGGCGACATGGGGAAGCCCAGATCGAAAACAGCGTTGTCGACCTGCATGAAATCGGCGCCTTCGTCGATGCACTGGAAGATACCATCCATCCAGGCCAGCAGAATTCTGTTGACCAGGAATGCGGGTGCATTCTTCACCAGAACCGGTGTCTTCTTGATCTTCTTGGCAATGTCAAATGCTGTTGCCAGAACGACATCGCTGGTCTTGTCGGTTTTGATGATCTCGACAAGCGGCAGTACGGCAATGGGGTTAAAGAAATGGAAGCCCACTACGCGGGAAGGATCCTTCAGGTTTTTGCCCATCTCGGCGACATCCAGAGATGAGGTATTCGTCAGGAACAGGCATTCCGGCTTGCACGCTGCTTCCAGTTCGCCGAAAATTTTCTGTTTGATGCCCATTTCTTCGAAAACAGCCTCGATGACGAAGTCGCAGTCTTTGAAAGGCTCATAGGTCAAGGAGCCGGTAATGAGCTCCTCGCCGATCCACTTGGCATCGGCCGCGGACAGTTTGCCTTTCTTGGCGGTCTTGGCCAGCTGTTCTCTGCAGTAAGCCAGACCTTTATCAATAAATTCCTGTTTGATGTCTTTCATGACAACCGGGCACTGATAGCGCTGTGCGAATAACAGAGCCATCTGTGAAGCCATAAGACCGGCACCGATGACACCGATCTTGGCAACCTTGTTGCCTTTGACTTCTTTCGGCGGTCTGCCGGGGAGCTTCTTGGCGCGGCGCTGGGTCAGGTCGAAGGAGTAAACACCGCACTTGAACTGATCGGAGAGGATCATATCGGCCAGTATCTCGGTTTCCTTCTGGAATCCTTCATCCAGTGACCATGATCCTGCACCCTTAATGAGTTCAAGAGCCTTGTAGGGGGATATTGCTCCTGAATGAACCTTACCGGTGATGAATTCCTTGGTCTTATTGTAAAGCTCGTCGCTCATCTTCGGATCGACCTTCTTGCGCTCGATCTTTTCTTCGCCAGTGATAATACGCTCCAGTAAAGCGATGGATTCATCCATAAACTCCGCCGGGGCGATGAGTTTATCCGCAAGGCCCATCTCGAAGGCTTTTTTGGAATTAATCATTTTGTTCATGTTGAGCGGATTCGAGATGATAAGCTCGATGGCCGCTTCCGGTCCGCACAGTTTGGTGACCAGCTGCGTTCCGCCCCAGCCCGGCACGAGGCCGAGAAAGCACTCGGGCAGCGCATAATGATCGCATCCGCCCGGGCTCTTGGAGATGGTGCGGTAGTTGTGATAAAGGCCCACTTCGACGCCGCCGCCCATGGCTGCGCCGTTGATGGCGGCAAGTGTCGGGATCTTCAGATTCATGATCCTCTTGAAAGTATTATGTCCCATGGCGCCGATCTGGAGAAGATCCTCCCTTTTTGCATTCGGGTCTACGCTCATAATGTCAGCGCCCACGTTAAAGATGTAAGGCTTTCCGGTCATGATCCAACCTTTAACATCCTTGTCTTTTTCCACGGTATCGATAACTTTGTTGAGAAATTCAAAGGCCTCAAAACCCCAGGTATTGGGGATATTGTAGAACTGCCCGTTGTCCATCGTGACAATTGCTATTTTCCCAGCCTTTTTTGACTGCAAGAAATTGAGTTTACATTCTGTTATATATTTAGCCATAGCATTAACCTCCTATAATTTTTTCCCTACGACGTTTTCCCAAATGATAGAACCACCCATGCCGAGACCGATGCACATAGTGGTCAGTCCGTACTTCGCCTTCGGATTAAGCTCGAAGTCCTGCGCCAGCTGCATACTCAGGCGTACACCGGAGCTGGCCAGCGGGTGACCCATTGCAATGGTTCCGCCGTAAGGATTAAGCCTGGGATCGACAGGAGTCTTCATACCAAAGTGCTTCATGAACCCGACAGCCTGTACAGCGAAAGCCTCGTTCAACTCGATAATATCAAGATCATCAAATTTCATATTGAAATTCTTGAGAACCTTTTCCGTTGCGGGAACAGGACCCCAACCCATGATAGATGGATCTACGCCGATGAAGCCGGCTCCGACAAACTTCATCTTGGGCTGAATGCCCAGTTCTTTGCATTTCTTGCCCGACATGAGCAGCGATACGCATGCGCCGTCATTCAATCCCGATGCATTCGCCGCGGTGACACGGCCTTCCGCCTTAAAGGGGAACTTCCGGAGTCCTTTAATGCTCTCCAAAGTGGTTCCACGTTTGGCCTGCTCATCGTAGTTGGCAACTTTCCACCCGGTGGGAGAAAATACCGTCATGTCAATGCAGTGCTTGGCATAATAGCCCTCATCCAATGCCTTGAAATATTTCTGCAGGCAATGGTAGGCGTATTCATCCGACTCATCCTTGGTAACCGGCTGCTCACCGTTTTCCGGCAGCCAGTCATGGAGTTTTTCCGCCGTGTTGCCCATGTTGAAATACTTCACTTCCACCATCTTCTCGGTGACGACCCGCGGATTCGGATCGGCGCCCGCGCCCATGGGGTGGTGAGCCATATGCTCCACACCGCCGGCGATAATGATATCCGCACAACCTGTTTTAATGAATGACGAGCCAATAGCCTGGCAGGTCATACCGCCCGCGCACATCCTGTCCACCGAGAATCCGGCAACCTTTTCCGAGAGCCCCGCGGTCAAAACTGTCACCCTGCCCATCGTGGTGCCCTGATCTCCGACCTGCGTTGTTGCGCCCCAGATGTTGTCATCCACTTCGTCCCATGGAACTTTCGGGTTTCTTCTAACGAGTTCTTTCATGACTTTCGTCACTAAATCATCCGCGCGTGTGGTCCAGTAATGGCCGTCC
>JAJFTS010000284.1 GCA_021372815.1 Deltaproteobacteria bacterium
TTGTACGACTGCGCAGCGACGGAGTCCAGGGTTTCCCCGATCGTTGCCGCGCTGTTCAGGCAAACCGTGATAAGTGTTATTTTCATCATGCATCAACCGCTTTTTTAATTAAATTTAAATATGTCGGTCAAAACGGGATAATATCTGTCATAAAAAAACCGGGATTTATCAATAGACTCCAGCGCTTTTTTAATTTGCGTGGCCCTGGCATCGCCGGAGATATGGCTGATGAGAGCTTCTTTCATATCGCTGACGGATAAATAATCAACAGAATAGCCGATGCCGTATTTGTCCATATAATTTTCCAGTTTCGTTTCTTTAGCGACAATGATGGGCAGGCCGCATATGGCGCATTCATAAAATCTGTTCGGCAGAAGTATTTTTCCGTTTTTGACACTTATGTCATAAACGGAAAATATAATATCCACTATGGCGTAAAGATTCGGAGCATCCTTGTCGTACTGATAATGTCCGTAAAACGATACAAAATCCAGATCCGCCGCGGTTTCTCTAATTTCCTGATCATCAGGTCCGAACCCGGCAAAGAAAACCCGGATATCATAACCTTCTTCCCTTAATTCTTTGACGGCCGTTAAGAGACATTTTATCGGCCTGCCGTCGCGTATCCACCCGATATACCCGACGACGCAAGGTTTTCCAGCCTGCTTGCCGCGAAAATTTTCCCATATTCTTTGTTCCGGCATATTTTCAATGAGTTCCCACCTGCCCCGATAAATTTGGTCGTAATACTCGCTCCAGAAAAACGGAGAGGAAAGAATCAACACCGAAACTCTTTTCATCAGCATCTTTTCCAAAAATTTGACGGTTCCGGTAATCAGCGGATGGCCTCCGTACTGCACAGAAGCCAGATCTCCGACAGCATAAATAAATTCAATATCCCTTTTTCCAAATCGCAGGCAGGCAACCAGAAGAACGTCCAGATAATTCACATAGACTTTCTTTACTTTTTGAATACGGTGCAGCAGCGGCCAGGATTTCAGCGCGAAAATCATAAAGGCGACAATTCGGCAAAACCCTCTGTTGTTTCCCCAGGAAGCGGCAACAGGAATTTCCGGAATGTTGTCGGGAAGTCCGCTTTTGAAATCTACCGCCGAGCGCTTCCAGTAAACAACAGTCACCTTCCCGCACCCGGCGGCTACCTTGATTTTCTTCTGCATCCGGGGCGTCGGAAAGTTCGTGAGGTAACAAAGTATTTCTGTTTCTTCAATAGTATGTTTCTTTTTCTTCAAGATATACTGCCTCAATATTTTTTCAGATTTGGTCAACCTGGAATTTTTATATGTTTACTATTTTCAGAAATAATTTCACAGGTATTCTATTTCTTCTTTCACCCTTTTTAAAAATGAAATTAAATTGACATCACGATATTCCGGCTTCCTGCCAAATACTTCTTTGTAATACTCAATAAATTTTTTCTTATAAGGATGCCCGTTCCTGAACTGCCAGGGTTTGGAATTTGAGGTAAAATGAACAATAGATGGATTTTGCAGGGCACTGATTATTTCAGACTCACTATAGATTGTATTCAGATTTTTCACGTTATAAAATGCGCTTTGCACATTCCACTTAGCTTCCAGGGAAGACCATCTGTCATACAAAACGGCATTGAATGCAGCTTGATCGTGAAATTTTAATTTATGCGAATTTTCTTTCAGATAATTAAGTGTCTTCTCTTCTATTTTTTCTTCTCTCCACCGATCCAGATGGATGATCATCACGCCGGAATTAAAAACTTTTTTGTCTGCAGGAACGTTTATATAAGAAGATGGTTTTGTCTTCGGATTACCAGCAGCGCAAAGGGCTGCGTTTTTTACATCACAACTCCATAGCTTTGCCAGATCATCCAAAACAATTAAATCGCCGTCCAGGTAAATTATTTTATTCAGGTCATGCAGCAAACTGGGCATCTGTAACTTAACATAGGCAGCGTGGGAAATATGGCCGTGAACCTGAAAGTCTTTGCATTTACTGTAATCACTGCGAATAAAATTTATTTCGCAGTGATGCGCTTCAACCACATTGGACAGGATATCAAGATTATCCTTTTGTATGCCGCAGTCAATGATATAGAATGACATAAACGATTTGTCTTTTCTATTCATTAGAATGGATTGAATCATTACCGCCATATATTCGGCATATTGATTATCGGAAACGCTGACTATATTTATCTGTTCCATAATTAAATTCGGACAACAATCTATGTTTATGATTCACTTTTCTGAAAAACAGAATACAACATTCCGCCAAGCATACTTAACTGGCCGATATAGGAAACCAGCCAAATTGCCAAACGTTTGTTTATCATCTCTTTTTTTCTCCGCCGGCCGATGAGGACATTGCGAATATTTTTCTGCGGCAAAGGAATCGACAAACGCAACATCAGATAGCATATCTTCATATATTCTTTTCGCTGATGCCTTGCACCTCCCAGGCCTATCCCAGTGCCGACGCGCCAGAACTTTTTAATCAATTCTCTAAAGTTTCTCAAGGGATGGCGGACAATGGCCTGCGGAACAAAAATCAGAGAAAATCCTGTCTGCACAGCCTTGCCTGTCCACTGGATATCCCCGCCGGAACGCACC
>JAJFTS010000285.1 GCA_021372815.1 Deltaproteobacteria bacterium
GTGATGAAGCGGGGGAATGAAAACCGCCTTTGCGTTCCTTTATGACGGATGAAAAGACCAAAAAGTAAGGCTGTTTCTAAAAATTATGGACTCTTTGAATCATCGCAATTCAGTATCCTTGTTTCAGAAACTTCTCGGCACGCCTTATAATTTTCGGGAAGAGATGGGCTGGTTGTGGCGAAATGTGATGGGCGTTAAGACTTGTAATCCATGTGGGATTCGACCGATGCCGCAGCATAGTCAACTGAATCAGATTCAACCAAGGATGACCCTGTGCTTTATCGGTGATATTATGGATATGCGAGGCAATGCCTTGATGATCGGCGCGGATATTAAAGAGTTTGTCCGTCCGTGTGATCTTCTTATTGGAAATTTTGAAGCAACCATAACGCATGCCCGAAAACCGGGACTTGCAGCCCAAAGGCAATATCCCGGCATCCTCGATGCGCTGGCCAATCTTTTTCCTCCCGACCGGACGGTTCTTTCTCTTGCCAACAATCATACAGGAGATTTTTCAGCCGATATCTTGCGTCATTCGATCTCGCTCATGAAACAGAAGGGTTTTTACGTCTTCGGATTGAACCAAAATGTCTCGGTTGATGTCAAGGGGCAAGCCCGCATTGTGGCCGCCTCCCTGTGGAGCAATGTCCCCTTTGCGGATATGATGCCTTTTCAATCACTTGATCAGCACGTCCTGCCTGCCGTTTTCAATGTTGCCTATCCGCACTGGGGATTTGAATTGGAGTATTTTCCGAGACCATCTACTGTACAAGAAGGCCTGCGGCTTTTGAACCACTATGACGCCATTATCGGTCATCATTCCCATGTTCCGCAACCTGTGATGAGTCACCGAATGGGCGATAACGTGAAGCTCATTGCTTTTTCGCTGGGTGATTTTTGTGCTGGTCTGAAGAGCAGGAACTACCGGCGCGGGATAGTCTGTAAAATGGAAATAGGCCCGGGAAACGGCGGCCATTGGAAAGTTGGCGCCTTCGAATGGCGGTATACGGAAGTGACACGGATTGCGGATAAGGAAATGAAAGTGGATCTTGCCGCTCATCCCTTTGCATGACGGAAGTATTTTATTGCAGAGGCGCGCATAATCCTTTGATTCCATCCGGCGCTTTGCCGATGGCCGGGTTTCTGAAGTAGTAAGCCTGATGACTATCCGTGCCGCCGTTCGTGCCGCCGGTAACCATGGCCAGTTCAACAACGTAATCCTTCATATGTTCTGCCTGGGCATTCATGAGTTCCGCAACACCGGCCGACTCTTCCGCGGTAGCGGCAACCGATTGGACGACGCTGTCCATATCGGCAATAGCCGTACTGACCTGATGGATGCCCCTGGCTTGTTCATGAGAAGCCGTTTCGATCTGATCAACGAGGGTTCCGATCTTCCCGAAAATCACGATGTTCTCTTTAAAAGCCTCCTGGGTTCGTTGCGTTAATTCACCGCTTTTTCTGGATGTTGTAATGGTATTTTCAATCAGGCTGGATGTGTGATCCGCTGCCCGGGCCGCCTGCACGGCCAGATGCCTGACTTCATCGGCCACCACCGCAAATCCGGCGCCCGCCTCACCCGCCCGGGCAGCTTCTACGGCGGCATTCAGGGCAAGAAGATTCGTCTTGAAGGCAACTTCATTGATGCTTTTGACGATTATTCTTGTTTCTTCACTGGACTTCGTCACTTCCAAAACGGACAGAGACATACTGTTCATCTGTTCATCCACTTTATCCACGATGTTTCTTGCCTGACCCATCAGCGATTGCGCCTGTGTGGCATTGTTTGCATTTTGCTTCGTCATGGAGGAAATTTCTTCGAGAGAGGAAGATGTTTCTTCCAGGGATGCTGCTTGTTCGGATGTGCCGTCAGCCAGAGACCGGCTGGACGCCGCCGCCTGTGCTGATGCCATGGCCACCTGGTTCGATGCATCCGTCAAACCGGCAATGACTTGATGGAGAGGTTTCGTGATGCTTTTGGTCATAAAGAAAGCGATCAAAATGCCCAATATTAAGGTGGCCATTCCCACAACCGCAATAATGATCCCCCCAATGGTCGATGCCATTGCGGCCTGTTTGGCGTCCTGGGCAGCCATTTGTTTCTCTACTGCCACTAATTCATCCACGGCATTTAAAAATCTCGTCTGGACGGGAAGAAGATCAAAAATAATGATCCGCGCCGCTTCCCATTTATTAGTTTTCTCGGGATCCAGAGCATTGTCTGACAAGACGTACAAGGCGGTAAGCGCATCGTTGATCTTGGCGAATAATTCTTTCTCGCGAGATGAATCAACTGTTTTTGCTAAATGATCCACGGAATTTTTAAGTTTTTCTTTCCCTGTTTTGTATTGTTCCTCCAGTTTGCTGTTTACTGTTGCATTGTTGGTCAGGACAATGTTACGGGTTGAGCTTGCAACATCACCGTAATTTTTGGATATTTCATAAATAATTCCTATTTGGAGAATTCTGGTGTTTACCGATGTAATGTTTTGATGCAGAATATTCAGACATGCCATACTGAAAAGAGCCGCAACGGCCATCAGCAGTAAAACGATGCCGAATCCCGCGCCTAATTTTGTTCCGAGCTTTAACTTCGATAAATTCATTTTGTTTTCCTTCTTATTGCGTTTAGTGTTAAATTCTTTTCAAATGGATGACCGCAAAATGACATACGGACATTGCAGTTTGATGACGTTAAACAAAAGAATTGATTAAGATATGGTGGCCTTAAGAAAATGCTTCTCCAAATCATATTTCTAATTCAATTGACATATCCTGTCGGATTTCTTATACTCCCACCCGAAAAGAATATCCTGAGCCATTTGTGGCTCAATAATTCAACCGCAGAAGATAAAAATGGAGGGTTCGTTATGGCAGAAAAGAAAATCGGCGAAGTCGTCAAGTTTTTTGCAAAACCTTCAGTGGCCGCTGTGCATATGACGGAAGGTGAATTGCAGGTCGGTGACAGCATTAAAT
>JAJFTS010000314.1 GCA_021372815.1 Deltaproteobacteria bacterium
TTCATTGCCGGACTGTACGGTATGAATTTCAAATATATGCCGGAACTGGAATGGAGATGGGGCTACTTTGGTGTTTTAGGAATTATGCTGGCAGTCGCTTTGCTGATGCTGGTTTTTTTCAAAAAAAAGAAGTGGCTCTAAAAATGTGCCCTTGCTTTGAATAAAAAAGGTATTAAATTTATCGTGATATTATTTAAAATCAGGAGGAATGACAATGGAAGTGTTTGCAGCAAGCGATATCATGGAAGTGGCCATCAGAATCGAAGAAAATGGTGTTAATTTTTATAAATTTGCCGAGCAGATAGCCAAAAAGGAGGACGAGAAAAAACTTTTTTCCTATCTGGCGGAAGCGGAAGCCGGTCACAAAAGAATTTTTGAAAAACTTTTTGCGGGAATGGAAAAAAGTAATCTGACAGAAAGTTATGAAGGCGAATTTGGCGCTTATTTGCGTTCCTATGTGGATAATAATTTGATTTTTACCAAAGAAATCATGGATAAACAACTGGCCCAAATTAAGAACACCGCCGGCGCTCTGGATTTTGCCATTCAGAGAGAACTGGATTCCATTCTTTATTATCATGAAATCAAGAAACTGGTTCCCGCGTCGCAGCACGCCGAAGTGGATAAGATCATTGATGAAGAGAGGAAACACTTCCTGTCTTTGACGGAAAGGAAAAAATGTCTGGCGTAAAAAACTAGACAATTAAGCAAACCATAAAAAAACCGCCCTCCGAGGCGGTTTTTTTGTGGTCCGTTCGGCTTATGTGTATAGCGCTCTTATATCTACTACTGTTTTTGGCCGTTGTCAGAGTTGAAGACTTCAGGTTGAAAAGTGTAATTCTTATGGTCAGCAACGAACGAGCAACGTTTTGAAATATTAAGCGCAATCACTCAGCATTTATTAAAGATAAACGAGATAAAATTATGCTTATAACAAATGCTATGGCAGCTGCAACTGATAGCGATAAATAAACCATAGTGTTCTGTGTTTGGAATATAGATCTACAAGGCCATATTCCATAACCACTATCAGCAAAAGCAGGTAAAAATAATACGGTCATTGAAAATAAAAAATCGCTTATTATCGCATTCTTAAACGAAGCTAACGTTAAATGTTTCTTAAGTAAATAAATTCGTTTTATGGCAAGATATATTGTGGTTAATAAAAAAATTGGTATTGCAATTAGTTGTTCAAATCCACCACAAAAAAAGAAAAAATACTTTAAACAAACGGCTAACAATATTAAACTAGGAAAACTGATAGACAATATTTCTTTTCGTTTCTTCTCCATTTTTTTATCGACACCAAACATAGCCTTTACTTCCATCCTTCCTGCTGGTTCAATCTGCAAGATTGAACCAGTCTATGCATATTTGGGGCTGTTCAGACATGTTCAGATGCCAGGCGCGCAAGAAGCGGGCCGCGAGGCGCCTAAACTAAAAAGGGACATTTCGTTTTTTTATACCGTTTTTATTTCAAAGGATAACGAGGCGGTAAGGAGGGGGCTCCGCAGGCGTATATGGCAATACGTCGAGGAAGCCGACGACGAAGCCAACAAAGTTAGCCGAAGAAAGAGAAACGGTATCATCCCTTCAGGCCGTATTTCTTCAGCTTATACCGCAACATGCGTTCCGATATCCCCAGACTTTCCGCGGCTTTGGTTTGGTTATCCTGAGTTTTTTCCATTGCTTCGATGATCAATTTCTTTTCCAGTTCATCCACCGATTCGCGCAAAATGCCGGGACCTTTCTTTTCGGATTCGTCCGTTGCAATAACTGATTTGAACGGCAAATCATCCGTGGTTATGTATTGGTCACGCGCGATGACAACGGCCCTTTCCATAATGTTAACCAGTTCCCGCACGTTTCCCGGGTAATCGTATTTCAAGAGCACATCGCGGGCTTCCGCGGATAATCCCTTAATATTTTTTCCGTTTTCCGCAGCAAATTTATCAATGAAATGATCGATGAGAAGACTTAAATCTTCCTTTCTTTCCCGCAGCGGAGGTAAAACCATGGTAACAACTTTCAGGCGGTAGAAAAGGTCTTCGCGAAAAGATCCTTCTTTAACCTGCACTTCCAGATCTTTGTTGGTTGCGCTGATAATTCTGACATCAACCTGGAGATTAACATTGCTGCCCAGGCGTTGGAATTCCCGTTCTTGTAAAAAACGTAAGAGTTTTACCTGGATGGTCGGACTTAACTCCCCTATTTCATCGAGAAACAAAGTGCCGCCGTCGGCTTCTTCAAACCGGCCGATGCGTCGGGAAGACGCTCCGGTGAATGCGCCTTTTTCATGTCCGAATAATTCACTTTCCAGCAGATTTTCATGCAGAGCTCCACAGTTGACGACAACGATCGATTTGTTTGACCGCGGACTTAATTGATGAATCAAGCGCGCCAGCAGTTCTTTTCCTGTTCCGCTTTCCCCCTGAATCAAAATAGACGCCTTGCTGGCAGCTACGCGTCCGGCCAGATTAATCAATTCCGCCATTTGCCGGTTCTTATAGATAATTTTGTCCGCCGTGACGCCGCGTTTATTCAGGTCTTCCTTCAGAAGTTTGTTTTCCTGAATCAGCTGTCTTCGTTCTGCGATTCTATTGACCAGAATAACCAGTTCATCCAGTTCCACTATCGGTTTGGTGATATAATCAATAGCTCCGGCCTTCAGAGCTTCCACCGCCGTCTCCACGGTTCCGTAGGCAGTGATAATAACCACGTCTATCTCCGGGTTGATTCGTTTTACTTCTTTGAGAACTTCCAGGCCGTTCATCCCGGGCATTTTGTAATCCAGAAGAATTAAATCAAACTGGCCGGCTAAAACTGTTTTTACAGCTTTTTCGCCGTTTTCCGCTTCTGTTACCGTATGGCCTTCGGAACGCAGGAAATCGCTTAACAGTTCTCTTTGGGATCTTTCGTCATCAACAATAAGAATACTCAATTTTTGCATGAATCTTTATTCCTCAAGGGTTATGTTTCGCTGAATCTTTCCACGGGCAGGACAACTTCAAATGTTGTTCCCCTCCCTTTTCTGCTGATGACGCGTATATCGCCGTCGTGGCCGCGAATGATTTCAAAAGCAAGAGGTATTCCCAGACCGACACCCTTTTCCTTGGTGGTATATTCGGGGCTGAAAATTTTTTCTATTTCTTCGGAGGTCATGCCGCAGCCGGTATCGGAAATTTTCACGACAATATGATTTTTATCTTCTTTCTCCACAGCAATAATAATTTTACCTTTTGCCTCCGATATGGATTCCATGGCATTTTTAATCAGATTGATAAAAGCCTGCTGAAGTTTATTGACATCCATGGAAATCAAACCCGGGGTATAACGCCATGTTGTTTCGATGGTGATTCCGCGGGTTGACGCTTCTTCCCGGATAAGACTGACTATTTTCTGCAGCATTTCCGTTATGGAAAATTTACTGAAATCCAACCGGCGGCTTTTGGAAAAGGTCAAAAACTCTTCAATGATACCGTTAAGACGTTTAATTTCATCTTTGATGACCCCGGAAAGATTTTTAAAATCCTCAGCTTTTTTCTGATCTTCGGGAATAAAGTCCCGGTTCAGCCGTTGTGCCGCAATGCTGATGGCATTTAAGGGGTTGCGGATTTCGTGCGCCACCCCGGCCGCCAGCTGTCCCAGAGAAGAAAGTCTTTCCGCCTTTTCCAATTGACGTTCCATTTCCACAATACCGGCGAGGTGGCGGTTCTGGTCATGATAAAGCAGCCACATGGATAATAAGGCGATTAAGACAATAAAGAATGAAAAAATAAAAATATTTTGCTTGTTTTCGGCAAGGCTTTTATCCATTGAACGACGGTCGAGACCGATTTTTACAATGCCGACAATTTTTTTGTCCAGTAATAACGGAGCCACCAGATCAAGGATTTTGTTTTCGCCATAATTAATTTGTCGACTGGCAATCTTTACTTTGCCGTCCAATATTTCATTGAATTTTAAATTTTTGTTGCTTGAGTTTGGCGGCGGCTGGCCGACGCTGCTGAGCAGCTTGTTTTGCTTATTGATAATCTGCATGTAAATAATACCGTGGCCTTCGCCGATTTTATTCATGCCTTTTTCCCCGGCGACTTTTAAACTCCAGTAAATTAAGCCGGGTTTATCCAGATTGATGACCACGGTGCCGCTGTTATCCTTGCGCCTCAGACCAATAAAACCTATCTTTTGTTTTTCCCTTAATTTTTCCAACAGTTCTATAGTGGTTAATTTCCGGCCGTTTTTTACAAGATCTTTGGGGTCCAGCATTTTTGTCTGTAACGGACTACTCTGATGAACGGCATTCCCTTGAGCGTTTAATAAGCCGACGTAGAGGAAATTATTATCAGTGGCAAATTTTTGCAGATAATCATTGTTTGTCTTTCCTTTTTTCCATTGGTCATCCAGCATCAACGCCATTTTTGTTATGGCTTCAACGACCCATTGTTTGGAATAAGAAGCCTCATCCTGACTGACATTTTTTACATTGGCAGATTTTTTTTCCGGTGAAACTATGCTTTTTAAATTTTCTTCGGTTAAGCGTTGCAGAACGCCGATGGTACTCATGGCCTGGTCTTCCATAAAGGCCAAAAGGTTTTTCTCGCTTCTTTTGAATTCCAGAATTCCCATGGTCAGGATCAGAGCGACTAAAATAGCGCTGACAATGGCTACAGCTAAAGGCTGAAGAAAAGGATCATTGTAATTATGGGCTTTGCGACGTACCAATAACTCTTTTTTTCTGAAAAAACGCATTTTTATCCTTAAAGATTAATTTTCCCGTTATTTTAAGCTATTTAAAGGAAAAGTCAACGTATAATCAAAAGCAATCCGACATTTTTGTCGAAGTCATGACAAACAGGTCAAATATAATATATCTATTTGTATTTGTTATATTTTTTTGAATAGAAAGATTTTTTTTCGACATTTATTGCCGCAATTAAAAGAAAGCATATTAATTATTCGAAGGATAAATTTATTATTTTGTAAATTATTTCAAGTACATAAAACAATATCCCAAATCTTGGCACAACAAATGCTTTAACTAAGGGCAAGTAAATTGTCGACTAAAAAATAACGGGTATGATTAGCCGGCAACAAAATAACCTTGAAGGCATAAACCTTCTCTCTTCATGTTTTAGGGAGGCTCCAACCAAGCCTCCCTTTCCTTTTAGTGAGTCCCAAGTTTCAGAAGCGAAGCGCACTGAAATTTGCTGGACGAACTATCCCCGAAGCGCAGCGGAGCGGGATTTGACACCCAAGTTTCAAAGCGAAGCGCAGTTTGAGACGTAAGTGGAATTATCCCAGGAGCGTAGCGACGCGGGATTCTATATAAAACCCAACCTAACTTGAAGTATCCTTGATTATTTTCCGTTATCTTTTTTCTTTTGACGCCAGTAATTTAATCTTTCTTTTATTGTTTTTTCAAAACCCGCCCCTCTGGGCTGATAAAATATCTGTCCCTTTATTTCTTCCGGCAAATATTCCTGGGGAACATAGGCATCCGGGTAATCATGGGCGTATTTATAGTCCTTTCCATAGTCCAGCTCTTTCATTAATTTTGTCGGCGCGTTGCGGATATGCAGAGGCACGGGCAAATATCCTTTTGTATTGATTGCATCTTTGACTTTACCATAACCGACATAAAGAGCGTTGCTTTTGGGCGCTGTTGCCAGATAGACTGCTGCTTGAGCCAAGGCCAGTTCACCTTCCGGCAGGCCGATGAAATGAAAAGCCTGTTGGGCGGCAATGGCAATGACCAGCGCCTGCGGGTCGGCATTTCCTATATCTTCCGAAGCAAAGCGCACCATACGCCGCGCAATATACAGAGGATCTTCTCCGGCGGCAAGCATTCGCCCTAACCAGTACAGGACGGCGTCCGGATCACTGCCGCGCAGACTTTTATGCAGGGCGGAAATTAAATTATAATGTTCTTCGCCGTCTTTGTCGTACAAAAGCGATTTTTTAAGCAGGGTATCCTGCGCAAATTGCAGAGAAATGATTCTTTCGTCTTCCGGCAGATTTTGCACCATGGAGACAACGGCTTCCAGATTGTTGAGGGCGCTGCGGGCATCTCCGTCCGCTAAACCGACGATATAACGAAGCACATCAGGATCAATTCTAATGGATAACTGTCCGAAACCTTTTTGCTTGTCCTTGAGGGCGCCATCCAGAATCGCCAGCAGGTCTTCTTCGGAAAAAGGTTTTAAAATCAAAACGCGTGTCCGTGAAAGAAGAGGGGCGATCACTTCGAAAGAAGGGTTTTCCGTGGTTGCGCCGATTAACGTAATCAGGCCGCTTTCCACGTGCGGCAGGAAAGCATCCTGCTGGGCTTTGTTGAAACGGTGGATTTCGTCGACAAAGAGAACCGTCTTTATTTTTTTTCTTTCCAGCAATTCCCGGGCGTCATCGATAACCGCGCGGATTTCCTTCACTCCGGAAAGAACGGCGGAAAAACTAACGAAATTTGATTTTGTTTCGGTCGCCAGAATTCTGGCCAGCGTTGTTTTTCCTGATCCCGGCGGTCCCCAGAAAATCATGGAAAAAAGTTTGTCTTCCACAATGGCTCTTTTGAGCAGACAACCCTCTCCCAGAAGATGCCGCTGGCCGATATATTCGGAAATGTTCTGCGGCCTCATCCGCTCGGCAAGCGGAGCCGCGTCTTTTATGTTTCCGGAATTTCCCTGATCGAATAAATCCAGATTTTTCATTTTTTTGCCTTTGCCGCTTCGATTAACTCAATGAGGCTGGTCACTTTATCCTTGGGTTTGAAATTAATAAATTCGTTCCATTTTTCAGGAGTTAGATTTTCTTTTAAAAAAGATTCTATATCAAAAAAAGGCGACCAGCAGTTCACAATCCGCGAACAGGGCAAATTACCCGATTCTTTAACGCAATAAGCAAGAGCGATTTCATCGCCCAGGCGCGGACAGCGTATTTTTTTATTGAGTATTTCCTTTTCCATTGCCTGACAGGTTGACGAAAAAAAGAAAAACCGTCAAGGATTTTATTGTGAAGCTCCAATTTCAAAAGCGAAACGTATTGGAATTGGTTAGTTGAACAATCCCGCAAAACGGAGGGTATGAACTCTGCAGATTGCTGCAGGGTTCATACCCTTGATTTCCTGACGGTTTTTCAGTTTAAATATGTTCGAATTTGTTAAGGTTTCGGGAAATTCTTAATGGCGTTGAGCGCGCGGTCAATCTCATGATCCGGCAATTCGTACGCCTGCAACTTGCCGGCGAAGAATGCATCATAAGCGGCAAGATCAATGATCCCGTGACCGCTCCAGTTAAAG
>JAJFTS010000329.1 GCA_021372815.1 Deltaproteobacteria bacterium
TTAGAGCCACTTCTTTTTTTTGAAAAAAACCAGCATCAGCAAAGCGACTGCCAGCATAATTCCTAAAACACCAAAGTAGCCCCATCTCCATTCCAGTTCCGGCATATATTTGAAATTCATACCGTACAGTCCGGCAATGAAGGTCAGCGGCATAAAAATGGTGGCGATAATCGTCAGCACCTTCATAATTTGGTTCAGTCTGTTGCTCACTGTGGAAAGATAAATGTCCAGCATACCGGAAAGCATATCCCGGAATGTTTCTATCGTATCAATGATGGCAATGGTGTGATCATAGATATCTTTAAAGTAGATGTCTGTAGCTTTATTAATCAAAGGCGATTCCGATTTTTCCAGAGCGCTGACCGCTTCCCGCAAAGGCCAGAGTGATTTTCTCAATATAATCAATTCTCTTTTCAAAAGATGAATATTCCGGTTAGTCTCAGGATCAGGTTTCTTGACCAGATTTTCTTCCAAATTCTCCATTTTTTCTTCCAGGTTTTCCAACACATCAAAATAATTATCCACAATATTGTCAATGATGGCGTGAGCAAGATAATCAGCGCCTTCTTTTCTGATCCGGCCTTTATTGTTGCGCAATTTTTCCCGGATTGATTCGAAAAGTCCGCTTTCCTTTTCCTTGAACGAAAGAATGATGTTCCTGCCCAGAATAACGCTTATTTGATCGGAAGATAAGGGACCGTTTCCCTGGTAGTTAAAATTTTTCAGAACCAGATAAATGTAGTCGTCGTAATCGTCCATTTTCGGACGCTGGTCGGTGTTGAGAATATCTTCCAGAACGAGCGGATGTAAACCGAACAGCTCCCCGATCTCTTCAAATAATTTTATATCCTGCAATCCATCAATATTGAGCCAGGTAATTTCCTGTTTATCTTTCTCCAGGCGGAAATCTTTAATAGCGCTTATTTCTTTTTCTTCAAAAAATGTTTCATTATAACGAATCAGGGTGATTTTTGATTTTTCCGCGTATTGACTGCCGACATGAATCAGACTGCCGGGAGAAAGACCTGTTTTTCTGGATCTTTTTTGAGACTTGGAACGCATATCGGCCTCGCTTAAGAAGCTTTGCTTTTTACCTTAATCAGAACACTCGCGTCCGGTGATTTTCCGTCTGGGAAAGAAACACCGGCCGGAAGCATAATTTTCGTGTTAAGTGTAGTCGTGAAAAATATTTTCTGCAGGTCAACGGGTTCCGTCTCAATTTTAATCTCTTCCGGTTTTGCCTGAGAACTGATCAATAGACGAACTTTCGACGGGGCAACGGTGATCTTTTGCAGAGAAAGATTTCCCGGTAATGTATTGATCGTGTTGACATGAACGGGAAAAGTCCATGATATGGATTTTGATGCATAGACATGAATTTTCGAAGGTACAATATCGGCAACCGACAGATTGGACGGAGTGTTAATCATATCCGCCGTCAAATTAAAGTCACGTTTCCTATCGATAACGGATGCTAAATCCAGGGATAATTTCAGGGAACGTTCATCCATCAGACGAAACGCCTGCTGCGGTCCCTGAAGGATAACTTTGGTTTCGTTTATCTGCGGTTCATCGATCTGCCAGTTCCGCGGAACATTTTTATATTCGATGGGAACGACGAAATCGCGGCGGACAATATCTCTCTGATAGCCGAAGGCAACCCACAAAAGACAGGCCATACCGATTGCTATAATCTTTTCCAGTGTGTCTTCTTTGAGCCAGTTCAGCGCAGGATGAGATTTTTTATCCGGGGTATTGCGAAGATAAAATTGTTTCAGCGTCTCGTGCAAAACAGCCGCGCTGGGAATTACCGTTAGATTTTGCAGATAGGCCAGCGATACGGTTCCTCTTTCTTCGGAAACTACGATGCACATGGCATCGGATCGTTCGGAAAGACCAAGCGCCGCCGTGTGGCGCAATCCGATATTCTCATATCTCGAAGTGTTGACGGAAAGCGGCAGATGACAGCCAAACTTTGTCACCCTATCGCCGTTGATGATCACTGCCCCGTCATGACCGCTGGAATGAGGATCGAAAAGACTTTCCAACAGCGGGTCACTGACAATGCCATCCAGATCGGTTCCGCCGTTGATATGTCGTTCCAGCGGATCAATACCCTGTAGAACAATTAAAGCGCCTATTTTCTTTTTAGCCAAATTCGCCGCCGTCTGCGCGATGATTTCCGTTGAACTTTTCAGGCCGGACAGTGATGAAAATTTTTTCCCGATGTTGCCCAGCATGGCCAGTCTCTCAAAAAAACCGCGCAAATCTTCCTGAAAAATAACAACCAAAACAAAAAGCAAAATGGCAAAAAAGCCCTGAAGAACGATAGTCGTCAGATAGAGCTGAAAGAAACGGGCGGCAAGATACACTCCGCCCAGAAGCGTTATGCCGATCAGCACGAAACGTGAAGATCTTGCTTTAAACCATCTCAGCAAAGCGAAAATCATGAGAGCAATAATAATCACATCCAGAATGTCCTGGATTCTGATGCTCCTCACAAGAGCCAAAACTGATTCTAATAATGCCATAAATTGGTCCCGATACGCCGAAATTTACAAGAGTTTAATAACT
>JAJFTS010000321.1 GCA_021372815.1 Deltaproteobacteria bacterium
TGGCGGCGGCGCCTTCGATATCATTTCCGCAATACTGCAGGATTATTTTTTCCGGTTTAATCCTGGTCAGATAAAGAAAATTTATCATTTCATCATATTCGGCGCGGGAATCCAGATTGGGCTTGCCGATGTTGATAATCGTGTATTTCTTTTCTTTTTGATTCAGCTCTTTCCCGACAATATTGGAAAATCTGTCCTCCACGGATTTCAATCCGTGGCCGGCGGTAAATGAATCACCCACAAATAAAATTACGTGATTATTATTGGCGGGTTCGTTATCACGGAAGCCTAAAGAGTTGATCGGTTTCCAGTATTTCGCATACCATAATTTGGAAGCCAGCGTATAGTCGGCGGAATGCGATCGGGGAATAAACATGAATGCGGCATCCAGGATGATGAAAGTCACAAAAAGTGAAAATAAAACAGTAGCTGTATTTGAAATGATCTTATTGGAAATTTTATCGATGAAAACAAGTTTAAAAAGCTCTGAACTTTCTACAAGGATCAGACAAAGTAAAAATAGTCTGAAATAAATAACCCATCCCGTCGGATAAAAAAGCGGCAAAACAAAAACCGCTGCCAGCAGGATTATGATCAACAAACTTTTGAATAATATTTTTTTCATAATCAATTCCTGCCGAACTTTGTCCACTCATTTTGTTCTGCCAGTCGGTCTAATCCGTTTTATGGCATCCAAAATCATTAACAACCAGGTAATCCATGTTACTTTTTTGTTTGAAATGCAATCAAGTATTTTTGTTAATATTTTGAATAATATATTTATTTACGGCCGGATGCAACGCCATCTGTAAATTATCAATACGGTATAAAAGAAAAAAATTAAACTTTGCGGGACAGCCTATTCCGTTCAGTTTTCTAATTATTTAAAGGTTCACAGGATAGCTCGAGGTACGTTCCCCGGAGACCATCTATCTTCCGGCGCAGGAAAAAATATTCATTGAAAGGCCGGTCATCGGTAATTGTTATGCGCCGGTCATTGTTTAATAATTCCGAAAAAGGGATTTCGCTTTTTAAAATAAGCCGGATAATTCCTTCAAGATTGCCGGCTTCTTCAGGCGGATACCATTCCATCATATCTTTTCCGGCAGTTTCCGGAATTCTGGAGATCATCGTTTCTGCCGATGGAACGTCTATCGGACTCATTGAAGCCAGGAAATGTAATCCCCATCCGTCTACTGATTTATAAACTCTAATATACGGAAAAGAATTAGACAAGGCTCTGGCTGCTGCCTGCGCGATTTTCAGCTCGCCGCAAGGAAACCATTGCTGAAGAATTCCTTTTGGTTTTAGATGTTTTCTAACCAGAGCATAAAATTCTTCCGAGTACAGGAGGCTTGATCCCGCTGATTCCAGAGGCGGCGGTGGGTCTATCGTAATGACGTCGAAAAATTCATTTGTTCTGTTCAAAAACCTCCTGCCGTCGTCGATAATAATTCTGCCATCAGGATTTTTTATCATGGATTCGGCGTCGGGAAAATAATATTCCATGGCGTCCTTGACGCTCGGCACCAGTTCTACCGCCGTCGCTTTGATGCGCCAGCTTAAAGCGGAACGGTAAGTCGTGCCCATGCCGAGACAAATCACCAGGGCTGATTGCGGTTTTTCTTTGCAAAAAGCGAGGGGCAGATGAGCCATCATTTTCGTAATCGGTGTTAAACTGGTGATGCCGATGCCGTTAACCAAAAGTTTTTTCTGCAATCCCTCGCCCATGGAAACGACGGTTGCCGTGTGATCTCTGCGCATAACACTGTCATTTTCCAGTACGTAAAAATCCCGGTGATTGATATTTTCCTGCGGCAGGACGTAAACTTCTTCGTAACTGATATTGATGAAGGTCGCTGTTAAAATCATTAATGTCGCCAGGATAGTCGCGAAAATCAGACTTTTTTTCTTAAAGATAATGCCTTTATAATAGATAGCCATAAATATCAGGAAAGGCGCTCCCAGTATCAGCAGCGAAAATTTTACGCCCAACTTCGGCATTAAAATGTAAGAAGCGCAAAGCGGACCGATGACGCACCCTGCGATATTGAAGGCATAGGCTTTCCCCGCTTCATAAGGTTTTCCTAAGGAGTATTCATCAATTAATTTCGGTGTTAAATAACCCAGTGCGGCGCAGAATGGGAAAATGCTGAAAAGGGCGGCAGGAACACTGATGATTAATCGGGGATCATTGATGATTATGGGCAGTAAGGAAGATACGGCAAGAAAAGCCAGAAGTTTCCCTGTCGGAATGACATTGCCGCCTTTGTGATTTTTGCGGTAGAGAAACGCTCCTGTCAACGTAGCCAGAAGATAAACAGTCAGAAGCGCAGCGAAAGAATATATGGTATTGAGCAAAACGGGCGTGAAAGTTCTCACCCAGATTATCTCCATGGCCATAGCGATAAATCCGGTGGACAAGAGCAGTCCATATGTAAAAACCGGATTTTCTACTTCAGCTTTTCCCGGGGCGTCATCTTCGACATTTGAAGATTTAATATTCTCCGCTGAAAAGTTTTTATAAGGATGGCGTCTGCCTATGACAATGCCGGCAATAGAAATCAGGAAATTAAAAGATGCGGCAATAAGCAATGAATTATAAAAACCCGCCAGTTCGATTAAAATCCAGGCTGTCAGAAACGTTCCGCACACGGCGCCGATGACATTGGCTAAATAAAGATAGCTGAAGCCGGAAGGATTTCCCTTGCTCAATTCTTTTATGAAAGACATCATAAAAGGGTAGGTGAATCCCATCAGGATACACCAGGGCAATACGGAGAATGCTATGATCATGTCCGAGAAAAGAAGATACTTGATGGAATTCATTTCTCCGGCATAAAGGAGAGAACGTTCTCCCATAGAAAACATTTCAGGAACGGCGAAAGCGCCCAAACCGATTAAAAGTTCGGTTAAAGCGTAAAATATAATTGGAGATGTTTTATAACGGCGGATGAGATGGGCAATCAATCTGCCGCCGAGGAAAGAGCCTGTGGAAAGCCCCAGCATGAAAACCGAAACAATCACCGATAATACCGGTGTGATTGTTCCAAAAGAAGCATAGGCCATTCTCACCCAGACCACCTGGTACAGTAAGCCGCAAAAACCCGACAAAGAAAATAATACGAATATTATTTTCTTTAATCTTGGGGACATTATTTTATTTCCTTGGCTTTTATGATCTTAATTTGACGCATAAATATATGTAAAATGTTTCCGGAATTGCAATAGAAATATTGAAAACTGAAGTTGTTTAATATTGGTGAAAAAGTTTTTTTATTAATTTCCCCGATGATACGGAATAAACGGATTAAACAGTTTTTCTTTTAAAAACTTTTAATCAATATTAATAAATATATAAAATGTTAAAAAGCGCGAACAGGCCGAACCATACATGAAAAACTCTTGTAAGATTTATTCTGCTGGCCGTTTTTAAAATTCTGTGTATAAGCGTCCCAAATGCCGCTTTCGGAAGAACTCCAGTAGCTTTCATCAGTAAATCCGCCGGATTTCTGCACATCACGTTGCGC
>JAJFTS010000031.1 GCA_021372815.1 Deltaproteobacteria bacterium
TTAAAGCAGTCCATTGCCGCCAAGGAAATCAGGTCATCCAAGAATTTGATGGCGAGAATGGCGGAAGAAGCCAAAAAAGAAGCGGAAACAATTAAAAAAGAAGCGGTTCTTCAGGCCAAGGAAAATCTCCTGAAGATGAAAGCCGAATTCGATGCTGAGGCGAAGGACAGAAGAAACGAATTCGAATCGAGAGAGAAGCGCATCCGCGCCAAAGAGGAAAATCTGGATAAAAAAACCGACACTCTGGCGCAGAAGGAATCATCCATTGAAAGCCGTGAGAAATCCATAACAAGCAAGGAGCAGTCTCTCGAAGATAAACGACGCAGGTTGGATGCCGCGCTTCATGAACAGCAGGAAAAACTTGAGAAAATAGCCGGAATTTCTCCCGAAGAAGCGAAGAAAGTGTTGATTCAGTCCATGGAGGCAGAAGCTAAACAGGACGCGGCGGCGCTTGTTCGCAAGATTGAAGACGAGGCCAAATTAACCGCCGATAAAAAAGCTCAGGAAATTATCGCTTACGCGATTCAGCGATACGCCGGAGACGTGGTGGCGGAAAAAACGGTTTCCGCGGTCAGTCTGCCCAGCGAGGAAATGAAAGGGCGTATTATCGGCCGCGAAGGCAGAAACATCCGGGCGATTGAAGCGGCCACGGGAATTGATTTGATTATTGACGATACTCCGGAAGCGGTTGTGTTATCCAGCTTCGATCCGGTCCGCCGGGAAGTGGCGAGAATTTCGCTGGAGAGATTGATTCAGGACGGACGGATTCATCCCGGCCGCATTGAGGATATTGTTAAAAAGGTCAGGACAGAGGTCGAGCAAATCATCCGGGAAACGGGCGAGAAAGCATCCTTTGATGCCGGAGTGCATGACATTCATCCGGAGATCATCAACCTGCTGGGTTCTCTGAAATACCGCACCAGTTATTCGCAGAATGTTTTGCAGCATTCCATTGACGTCGCTTATCTGACTGGCATCATGGCTTCGGAACTGAAATTGAATGTCCGCGAGGCCAAGCGCGCGGGACTTTTGCACGATATCGGCAAGGCGATCGATCATAAAGTGGAAGGAACGCACGCGGCGATCGGTGCCGATTACGCCAAGCGTTTCGGGGAGAATCCCCGCATTATCCAGGCCATCGCGACGCATCATGATGACGGCCGCAACAACACAATCCTGGGCGTTCTGGTTCAGGCGGCGGATACTCTTTCAGCGGCCAGACCGGGTGCGCGCCGCGAGATGCTGGAAACTTACGTCAAGCGGCTGGAAGGTTTGGAAAAGATCGCCAACTCCTTTAACGGCGTTGATAAGTGCTTTGCTATTCAGGCGGGCCGTGAAATACGCATTCTTGTGGAAAATGAAAAAATATCCGAGAATGATGCCACGATGCTGTGCAAGGATATCGTCAAGAAAATCGAAAACGAACTGACTTATCCGGGACAGATCAAGGTTACCGTAATCAGGGAAACCCGCGTTTCCGATTTCGCGAAATAACGATTAGAAACGGCGAGAGGAAAAACGGTCCATGAAGATATTATTTATCGGCGATATCATTGGCAGTCCGGGAAGGATGGCGGTCAGGGAGCTTCTGCCCGCGCTGATTGCCAGGAAAAAAATTGACTTTGTCATCGCCAATTGTGAAAATGCCGCTGCCGGATTCGGCGTGACAAAAAAAAATATGGAAGAACTTTTTAGCTATCACATTGATGTGCTCACTTCCGGCAATCATATCTGGAATAAGAAAGAAGTTTTGGAGTTTATTGGAGATTCGGAAAGGCTTCTGCGGCCCGCCAATTATCCCTCGACAACTCCGGGCGCGGGGTCCGTTCTGGTGCCTCTTGAAACCGGGGAATACGTGGGCGTTCTTAATCTGGCCGGAAGGATTTTCATGCAGGCGATTGATTGTCCGTTTGTGACGGCTAAAAATAAAATTGCAGAATTGAGAGAAAAAACGAAAATCATTGTCGTGGATATTCACGCGGAAGCTACTTCCGAAAAGAAAGCTCTGGGCTGGTATCTCGACGGTGAGGTATCCGCGGTCCTGGGAACGCACACGCATGTGCAGACGGCTGACGAGGAAATTCTGCCTAACGGAACCGCCTATATCAGCGACGCGGGCATGACGGGTCCTTTTGATTCCGTGATCGGCATCAAAAAGGAAACCATTATTGAAAGATTTTTAACGCAGATGCCCAACAAGTTCGATCTGGCCAAGGACGATATCAGAATGCAGGGAGTGGTTATGAATATTGATGCGGTCAGCGGAAAAGCGAATTCGATTGAAAGAATCAGCGTCAAGCTGAAAGATTCATAAGAGGCATATCAATGAAAAGCGCCTATGATATTTTGAAAGAAAGAGGTTTCATCGAACAGGTAACCGATGAAGGTTTAATTAAAAAACTTTTTGCGGAAGGACCGGTAACGTGTTACATCGGATTCGACCCTACAGCCACCAGCCTGCATATCGGCTCTCTTGTGCCGATCATGTCTCTGGCGCACATGCAGCAAAGCGGCAATAGACCCATTGCGCTGGTCGGCGGCGGGACCGGTTTGATCGGCGATCCCAGCGGCAAAACGGAAATGCGTCAGGTGCTGACCCGCGAGCAGATCGACTACAACGCGAATTGTCTCAAACAACAGCTTTCCAAATACATCGACTTTTCCGACGGCAAGGCGCTTCTCTTAAACAATGCCGACTGGCTGACAAAATTAAACTATATCGATTTTTTAAGGGATGTCGGCCGTCATTTCAGCGTCAACCGGATGCTGGCGGCGGAAAGTTATAAAATCAGAATGGAAAAAGGCCTGAACTTCATCGAATTCAATTACATGGTTCTTCAGGCTTACGACTTCTTCCATCTGTTCCAGAATCATGGCTGCGCGTTGCAGATGGGTGGCAACGATCAATGGGGCAATATGCTGGCTGGCACGGAACTGATCCGCAAGATTGCCGCCAAAGATGCTCACGCCGTGACTTTTCCGTTGATTACCACATCCCTTGGCCAGAAGATGGGGAAAACAGAAAAGGGTACAGTCTGGCTGGACGGAACCTTAACGAAGCCTTATGAATATTATCAGTACTGGGTCAATTGCGACGACGCCGATCTGGAAAGATTTCTGAAGCTGTTTACTTTCCTGCCATTGGAAGAAATAAGCATTGTGAAAAATTTAAAAGATGCTCAACTGAATATGGCGAAGGCGGTGCTCGCCTTTGAAGCGACACGAATCACTCACGGAGCACAGGCGGCCGAAGATGCCTGCCGCGCGTCCATGGAAGCTTTTCATTCCCGGCCGGTCGATGCCGATATGTTTCCATCGAGTATGATTCCCCGCGCGGCTGCCAGCGATACATCGGCAATTCCCCGCTATAAAATTTCGCGCAAGGATTTGGATACGGGCGTCCAGATTTGCGCGACCTGCGCTAAAGCAGGATTGACGCAATCCATTTCCGAAACCAAACGCCTGATCGAGCAGGGCGGAATTTACATCAACGACCGGCAGGTAAAATCCATTGATGAGAAATTGACTGTAACCGATTTCGGCGATAACAAAGAAGTGCGCGTGAGAAAAGGGAAGAAGAAGTATCTAATAATCGAAATTCAAGAATGAGAGGTCTGTTGAAAAACGCTCATCTGCTGCGTTGTGCTGCAAACCGCACCGCTCAACGTATGTATAATACGCCTCGCGATACGATTCTTGCACGCCTTATATGTTAAACAGTGCTCATGTATAGGCTACTGTTGTGGTAAAAGCTCTTTGAAAGAAGTTGGTTGTAGCAGACCGGTCGCGCCTTGGGACAGAAGAGCCCGCATGCAAGCGAGGGTCGCTACGACTGTCTCCGT
>JAJFTS010000003.1 GCA_021372815.1 Deltaproteobacteria bacterium
CGGTACCGGATAATTGTCAACAACGCGAAGGGAGCCGTCAAAGACAACCGCCCGCATTCTATTTTGATCCGTCATAGCCATCCTCTAATTATTTGCAACTATAATAAAAATGACGGCAACGGGTCAAGAAGATTAAAAAACAAAGATGACCGCTGCAGCATCTCATTCAGAACACTTTGCAACATGGTTGAAATCAGAAAGATGACATCACCATAAAATATTTGCAAAACAATAGAAAGCAGGTTAGTAAGCCGCTCATGTGTTTTCGCGCCATCGAATGGTTTGCATTAACGCCACGTTTAATCCAGCTGTTGCGGGACGAGCGTTAATTCGCCGCAGCTTGCTGCAAGGTGGTTGATTATTTTAACAATCGATAGAGATCCGTTATGATTTTTTATAAAGACACAGTCTTCCTGGAAACACTTCGCAAGGACAAGGATAATTCACAAAATTTCCTGTTCACCGATCCGGTGAAAATCATCACATGCAAAAAGCCGGCGGATCTGCAAAAGTGTTTCCGGAAAATGGAAACTTACCGGCGAAAAGGCTATTATCTGGCCGGCTTCTTTGCGTATGAACTGGGATATTTTCTCGAAGAAATATTAAATCCATACTGCCCGGAACACGACTATCCCCTGATGTGGTTCGGTGTTTACAATAAACCGGGTAGGCGTTTACCCTATTCCTCTAAAAATGAAAACCTGAATTACTACTTGTCAGAACCCCGACTGGCCATTAACTATCCGCGATACGAAAAAGCGATACGAAAAATAAAAAATTGTATTGCCTGTGGTGAAACGTATCAGATCAACTACACCTCCCACTATGACTTTAATTTCATCGGTAACATCTTTGATTTTTACGGCCGGCTGAAAAAAAATCAGCAGGTTTCTTATTCAGCCCTGATCAATTATGACGGCAACACCATTATCTCCCTTTCGCCCGAACTTTTTTTTCGGATTGATGCAAAGCAGAACATTATGGTCAAACCGATGAAGGGCACCGCACCGCTTTCGGCATCCGCACACTGGCTGCGGCACGATATGAAAAATGCCAGCGAAAATGTCATGATTGTTGATTTGCTCAGAAACGATCTGGGCCGGATTTGTCTGCCCGGTTCGGTTAAAGTAAAAAAGCTTTTCGAAGTGGAAAAATATGAAACGTTATTACAGATGACCTCCACCGTCACCGGCAAGCTGCAGAAAGGGATTAACATATTCGATATGGTCAAAAGCCTGTTCCCCTGCGGCTCCGTGACCGGCGCGCCCAAGATTCAAAGCATGAAAATCATCCGAACGCTGGAAAAAGGACCAAGGAATATCTACACAGGCGCCATTGGTTTTTTTGCCCCGGACGGGCAGGCTGTTTTTAATGTGGCCATCCGGACCATCGATCTTCAGCGGCAGGAGGAAAATAAATATCAGGCCCGGATGGGCATCGGCGGGGGTATTGTTGATGATTCCCGCCCTGAAGAAGAATTTGCGGAATGCCGGCTCAAGGCGCAATTTCTGATCAACAACATGCCGGAGTTTGCACTCATCGAAACCATGCTGTCCACGAATGGAATAATTAAGTATTTAAGCCGGCATTTGCAGCGTTTAAAAGCTTCGGCTGAATTTTTCTCTATCCCCTGCTCCATAGACAAAATTAAAACCGCATTGAGAGCCTATGCGGAAAAGCTAAACGGCGACATCCGTCTGCGTCTGTTATTGAAAAGCGGAGGAAGCATCGTGATTCAACATCAGTCAGTTGCCTCACGCCCTGTCCATCCGATTGTGGCCGTTTCAAAGCATAAAACAAACGCAGGCGATCCTTTCCTATACCACAAAACAACAAGGCGGAAGTTATACGACGAAGAGTTTAAAAAATATTCGGAGCAGGGTTATTGCGATGTTCTTTTCCGCAATGAAAAAGATGAAATCACCGAAGGCGCGATATCCAATGTCTTTGTATTCATCAAAGGCCGCTGGTGCACGCCGCCGCTTTCCTGCGGCTTATTAAATGGGATCGCCAGACAAGTAACGATGAATAAGCTCAATGCCCGGAAAAAAACTCTACGGATAAAAGACTTGAAAAAAGCAGACAAGATAATTCTGACCAACTCCATCCGGGGCATAACCAATGTGATTTATCAGTAAAAATAGTTAAAATCATTGTTTAAATACGTGTTTTACAATAAGTAGCCCCTCCCATATTTTAACTTTGCCTCGAGTTTAAATATGTGCTATAGGGCTGCCTCGTCATTTGAAAAAATGCGCCCATGGCTCAGCTGGATAGAGCGCCAGACTACGAATCTGGATGTCGGAAGTTCGAATCTTCCTGG
>JAJFTS010000047.1 GCA_021372815.1 Deltaproteobacteria bacterium
ATGAGCCCTGCGTCGTTTACGGTCACCGGTTTTGAAGATTACCTGAGTAAAGCCAGAGAAAATTTCGTCATCGCCGATCAGGCGGAGAGAAGAAAACTGATTCTGGAAGAAGCTGAAAAATCGGCGGCGGAAGTCGGCGGAAAACTTCTTTACACCGATGATTTACTGGAAACAGTCAGTTTTATCGTGGAATATCCGGTCGTTGTGCGCGGCGGCTTTGAAGACGAATTCCTCCGAATTCCCAAGGATGTTCTCACCACCACAATGATTTCTCACCAGAAGTATTTTCCAGACATCAATGATGACCGAAAGCTCCTGCCTTATTTCATTGCCATCAGCAATACCAAACCCCGCGATATCAGCGTGGTGGCCAAAGGCAACGAAAGGGTTCTGCGGGCAAGACTTGCCGATGCTTCTTTCTTCTTCGAAGAAGACAAAAAAGTTCCTCTGGAAGATCGCGTGGAATCGCTCAAGAAAGTCGTTTTCCATACTCTGCTCGGAACTTCGCACAAAAAAGTCATGCGTTTCCGCAAGCTTGCCGTAAAAATCGCTTCCAAGGTCAAACCATCCGCCAAGAAAAATGTCGATCGTGCCGCTCTTCTGGCCAAGGCCGATCTGGAGTCGCTGATGGTTGGTGAATTTTCGGAACTTCAGGGAATCATGGGACGAGAATACGCTTTTTTAGCCGGAGAAAAACCGGAAATCGCGAACGCCATTTATGAACATTATCTGCCGATTGTCGCCGGTGGTGATCTGCCGCAATCGGATGAAGGCGCCATTGTCGGCATTGCCGATAAAATCGACACCATTGCCGGTTTCTTCAGCGTCGGTATGCCGCCGACCGGTACGGCTGACCCCTACGCTCTGCGTCGTCAGGCGCTGGGTATTATCAATATCATTCTTTCACGCGATTATTCACTGAGTCTTAATTTCCTGCTCGATGAAAGTCTTGCGCTGCTTAAAGATGTCTTGAAAAAACCGGCGGAAGAAGTGAAAAAAGACGTTCTGGAATTTTTCAAGGGACGCCTGCAAAATCAGCTGATTGCCCAGGGTTATGCCTATGACACGGTGGACGCTGTTTTATCCGCGGATATGGACGAACTGGTTCAGATTATTGAAAAAATCAAAGCTTTGCAGGAATTTCGCAGCAATCCCGATTTCGAACCGATTTCCATCGCCTTCAAACGTGTGGATAATATTTTAAAGGATTTTAAAAACGGACAGTTTGATGTTAACTTACTGGTCAATGAGGCGGAAATAAATCTGTTTTCGTATTTCGACAATATCAAGCCCCGCGTAGAAAAAGGCATAGCGGAGAAGGATTTCAGCGCCGCACTCAACAAACTGGCGGCGCTGCGGCCTCATGTGGATAATTTTTTCGATAATGTCATGGTCATGGACAAGGATGAAAAAGTACGATTTAACCGCTTATCGCTTTTGGCGGAAATTTCGGCTCTTTTTCACAAAATTGCCGATTTTTCCAAAATTGTCACGACAAACTGATTTATATCCTAAAAATTAAGCCATCAGGTGCATTGACAATAACATAAATCCTTGGTAATCTAAAAACACTTGTAAAATATTTAAGGAACAAATCACTAAATGGCCGGCCCTTTAAATGTGACATCTGCAACAATGATGAATGGCAACTCCAAAGTCCGTAAGGAACTTCTGGATATAACCAATCGCATTCACGCGGCGCAAAATATCAAACAGATTCTTGTAGATTTAAAAGGCGGAATTCTCTCCCTCTTTAACGCCAATTCCATCACTATTTACGTCGTTGATAAATTACGCAATGAAATCTACTCGATGTTCCTGGCCGGGACTCAGTTGAAAGAAATCAGACTGCCGATCAACAACAAAAGTATTGCCGGTTACGTGGCCAATACCGGCGCCGTCATCAATATTGAAAACGCTTACAATCAAAAGGAATTGAAAAGCATCGAAGCCGAATTAATTTTTGATGACAGCTGGGATAAAAAAACAGGCTTTAAAACAAGACAGGTTCTGGCAACCCCCGTTTATAATAATAACCAGCTGATGGGTGTCATCCAGATCATCAACAAGAAAGTCGGCGATGGGAAATTTTCTGAAGAGGAAATAGGATTGGCGCTCGAAATTGCCGAAGTTCTCGGTGTCGCTTTCTATAATCAACAGCGTTTCGTGCGTCATAGAAAAACACGGTTTGATTATTTGCTGAGCCACGATCTGATCAAGGAAGAGGAACTGGAAAGCGCCTGGAAAGAATCGCGTGAGAAAAAAATATCCATGGAAAACTTCCTCATGCAAAATCACAAAATATCCAAAAGCGATATCGGCCACGCCTTCGAGGAATTTTATAACTGCCGTTTTATTCAATATAACGATAAACTGCCGATTCCAGGTCATTTAATAAGAAATTTAAAGAAAAACTTTCTGCGTCGCGAACTGTGGGTCCCGCTGGAAATGATCGGGGATAAGATTCATGTGATCATTGATGATCCCAATAATCTTATAAAAAAAGACACCATCGAAAGTCTGTTGAAAACAAAAAAGATAAAATACGATGTTGCTCTGGAAGAAGACATCATCAAATACATCAATCTTTTTTATAACTCACCGGAAGATGAACATTCTTTCACGGAAATTCTGGGACGCATGGAAGGAGACGACGCAACTCCGGCGGATGAAGAGGACGTCGGCGATGCTGTTTCCGACTCGGACAGTGTTATCATGCAGTTGGTCAATAAAATCATTAATGACGCCTATAGTCGCCGCGCTTCCGATATTCATGTTGAACCCAATGTCGACAGAAAAAATGTCGAAATAAGGTTCCGCGTTGACGGAGACTGCGCTCTTTATCAGACCGTCCCCTTCAGTTACCGCGCCGCCATTATTTCACGAATTAAAATCATGTCCAATCTGGATATCACGGTCAAAAGACTGCCTCAGGACGGCAAGATTAAATTCCGGCGCAACACCGGAGACGAAATTGAACTGCGTGTGGCCACAATCCCCACTCAGGGCGGGGTGGAAGATGTGGTTATGCGAATACTGGCCAAAGGCGAAACCATGCCCCTGGACGACATGGGACTATTACCTCGTAATTTCAAAGAACTTGCGAATATTATTTCCAAGCCTTACGGCATGATTCTGGTTGTCGGACCGACCGGCTCCGGCAAAACAACCACGCTGCATGCGGCTCTCCATCACATTAACCGGCCGGACAAGAAAATATGGACAGCGGAAGATCCCGTGGAAATCACCCAGTATGGTTTGCGTCAGGTACAGGTGCAGCCGAAGATCGGCTTTGATTTTGCCGCGGCCATGCGCTCCTTTTTACGCGCCGACCCCGACGTCATCATGGTCGGTGAAATGCGCGATTTTGAAACAGCCAAAACGGGCGTTGAGGCCTCTCTAACCGGTCACCTTGTTTTCAGCACTCTGCACACCAACAGCGCCCCGGAAACCATTGTGCGTCTGCTGGATATGGGCATTGACCCGCTCAATTTCGCTGACGCCCTGCTGGGTATTCTCGCTCAACGCCTTGTTCGCACACTTTGTAAATCCTGCAAGGAAGCCTATCATCCGCCCAAAGAAGAATATGATGAAATCGCTTATAGTTACAATATTCAGGAATTCAATAAATTAAATATTCCTTATAACGACGATTTCAAACTTTATCGGCCCAAAGGCTGTCATATTTGTGACGGTACGGGCTATAAAGGACGAATGGGCATCCATGAACTTCTCGTCGGCACCGAAGAAATTAAAAGAATGGTGCAAAAGCATGAAACGGTAGAAGTCATGCGCGACAAAGCCATGAGCGAAGGAATGACCACCCTGTTGCAGGACGGTATTTTAAAAGCAATGAAAGGTTTTACCGACTTCAAGCAGGTACGCCGCGTTTGTATCAAATAATTATATAATTTTCATATTTCCAAAAAAGTCTGTTTTCCATCCCCGGTTTGCCGTTTTCATCAATTCTTTATTTGATTCTTTTAAACTTTTTTTCCACTTTTTATTCACGTTTCGTTAAATCATTCTTAATATTTTATTCATGGATAAGGGAAAAATCATCAGGGTATAAAAAGAACCATCCGGGTTCTTTATAAATATATCATGCAATATCATATAGATACGCAATTATTCACCATGATTTTATTTTTTTGGCACAATAATTTCATTAAATAAAGACAACAAAAACAAAAACGGAGGTAACAGATCATGAAAAAAACATTGGCAACCACAATAGTAGCGGCAGCGGTTATTCTTTTAACGGCAACTTTCAGCTTTGCCGAATACGCAGCAGCAGGCGCAACCAACTTCCCCTTCTTCCAACTGGGCTGCCTGATTGTCGGCGGATTGATTCTGGTTTCCCTGAAACGCAAATATGACAAGATGTATGTCGGCGAGGTGGTCGGAATCTTTGCTCTGTACACGATCCTGATGGCGCTTTTCACCAACCCGGTGATTGATACGGTCAAAACCTTTGTCAGCTAAGAGGAGTCTGAATAAGATCTTTAAAACGAAGGAGGAATGAACCATGTTAGCCACACGTAAAATACATCAACAGCAGTTCAACAATTTAAAGCAGGTCATGATGCTTTCTGCCTGGAGCTTCACGATGGTTGTCGTTTCTTTCCTGTTCCTCTATATCGGATACCTGCTTGACAATTTAGTGGGAACTTCTCCAAACTTTATGCTGGGTTTCTTTATGCTGGGTCTGTTTCTTTGCATCATGAGATTATATCAGGAGGCCTGCGAACAAAGAAAAAAGGTCTAACAAGAATTTCCCAATTCATGATCTTTAATTATAAAATCAACCCCCTTAAAACTTATAAGTTTTAAGGGGGTTTTCATTAAAAAAACAAACGGAAGTATTACACTGATTCAGTCGAAACCAATATACTCCGACCATGCATAATAAATAAAAAACCAGATTATTTTGCCGTATTCTCTTCTCACTTTTTTCCAATCCGCCGATGATAATTCCCCAATTTTAACAGGAGCCTTTTCATATCGTGTGGGAACAAAATAAAAATTATGATTACTTGATTTAAAAACCTTTCCGGCAATTAATTTAATCCGGCGCATATGGTAAGGCGAACTGACAAAGATCGCCGATTTAAGTCCGTAGCGGGACATTATTTTTTGAGCTTTAATGATTTCGATGTGTGTATCCTCATAAAATTTTGGAAAAGATAAATCATTATTTTTACCGGATCCTGAAGAATCCAATGCCGGCAATAAATATTGCTCTTTTCCTTCATTGGAAATGCCGTACGTTTTATTATACGCGGGTATAATTAAAAAATCGGCCATCCCTTTATTGATTAAATCATTGGCTTCTTTCTTCCGTGCCTTAAAATCAGGCCCTACTAAAATTATTACAGCATCCGCTTTTTTATGATCCGTGGAATAAAGTAAAAACCGGGGAGAATTGAATATTCCGACAATCATCAATATAGAAATTGCCAAAATTATCATTAGCTTACGAAGTTTCATACAAGCTACCCTGTTTCACAAAAATATTTAAAGATAAAAGGATTTCCTTGAACGGAAACTTTTATTCTTTTTAATCACGGGTATGGACCCCAAAGCAAGCTTTGGAAACAATTCCGCAGCAAGCTGCAGAGTATTATATCCATGCTTATACAGGATAATTCGGCCTGCAAGTTTCAGTGCACACTCTCCCATTTTGCGGGATAGTTCGTCTTACAAATTTCAATGCACGTCGTTTTTGAAATTTGAGTCTCACAATAAATCAATTTGAAAAAATTATTATCAGGTATCTCCGAAATAATCCGCCGAAAAAATATAAATCTCCGTCTCCTCATCCTTCCAGGAATCAAGAGGCAATCCGGCTTTATAACAAGTTTCCTGCAGAAAAGTTTCTCTGTCCCATTTATATTCAGTAGCCACCTGCGGCAATAATAAACCTGATCTGTATCCGCGAACCATATACAAACCGTGTTTTCCCACTTCAATTTCGTTAATATCTTTAATGCGTTT
>JAJFTS010000010.1 GCA_021372815.1 Deltaproteobacteria bacterium
CGTAGCCGATGGTCTTGGCGGCATCAGCGATGACGTCAAGAACGGATGGATCATCAATGGTGGAAGGCACCACGTAATCTTTGCCGTCAACTATTTTGCGCATGGTGCTGCGCAGGGTTTTTCCCGAGCGGGTTTTCGGCAACGCCTTGACGATCGCGGCTTCTTTAAAGCAGGCCAGCGCGCCCAGTTCGGAGCGAACCATCTGGACAAGTTCTTTTATAATTTCCTGCGAATCGCGTTCTACACCGGCTTTCAGCACAACGAATCCCACGGGAACCTGGCCCTTGAGCTGATCTTCGGCGCCGAAAACTGCGCATTCCGCCACGTCCTTATGCTTGGAAACGATTTCTTCCATCGCGCCGGTGGACAGACGGTGTCCCGCGACATTGATGACATCGTCAATGCGTCCCATGATAAAGATGTAGCCGTCTTTATCGAAACGTCCGCCGTCGCCGGTGACGTAATAGCCCGGCCTTTCTGTCACATATTCGAGATAACGTTTATCGTCCTTCCATAATGTGGGCAGACATCCGGGAGGCAGGGGCAGTTTGATGACGACCGCGCCTTCTTCCCCGTTGGGAAGCTGATTGCCGTCGGTATCTTGAATCTGCACATTGTAGCCCGGGACCGGTTTGGTCGGTGAACCCGCCTTGATGGGGAAGGGCTCGATGCCCATGCAGTTGGCGGCGATGGGCCAGCCGGTTTCCGTCTGCCACCAGTGATCCACGACGGGAATCTTCAGCATGTCGCTTGCCCAGTGATAAGTGTCGGGATCGAGGCGTTCGCCCGCGAGAAACAGATATCTCAGACATTTGATATCATATTTTTTCAAGTAGTCGCCCGCGGGATCTTCCTTCTTGATGGCACGGAAAGCCGTGGGTGCCGTGAACAAAACGGAGACGCCGTGCTGGGAAATAACGCGCCAGAAAGCGCCCGGATCGGGAGTGCCGACCGGTTTCCCTTCATAAACGATGGTGGTGCATCCGTAAAGAAGCGGCGAATAGACGATGTAGGAATGGCCGACGACCCAGCCGACATCGGAGGCCGCCCAGAAAACTTCGCCCGGCTTGACATCGTAAATATTTTTCATCGACCACTTCAAAGCTACAGCATGGCCGCCGTTATCCCGCATCACGCCTTTGGGCTTGCCTGTTGTTCCGGATGTGTAAAGAATATAAAGTGGATCGGTTGCTTTAACGGATACGCAGGCTGCGGCTTTCGCATCCTTGACGATGTCGTTCCAGTCCAGATCGCGCGACGCGTCCATTTCCGCCTTCACCTGCGGGCGCTGATAGATGACGCATTTTTCCGGTTTGTGAGCGGCCAGTTTGATGGCTTCGTCCAGAAGCGGTTTGTAAGGGATGGTCTTTTTCCCTTCAATACCGCAGGAAGCGGAGATCATGATTTTGGGCTTGGCATCGTCGATGCGGATGGCCAGTTCGTTGGGGGCGAATCCGCCGAAGACCACGGAATGAACCGCACCGATGCGCGCGCAGGCAAGCATGGCCATTACGGCCTCCGGAATCATGGGCATGTAGATGATTACGGTATCGCCTTTTTTGACACCCAGTGAACTGATGGCGCCGGCGAATTTGGAAACCTTGTCCAGCAATTCCTTGTAGGTGATTTTCTGAACAGTATTCGTGACCGGACTGTCGTAAATAATTGCCGCCTGTTCCCCCCGGCCCGATTCGATCTGATGGTCAAGAGCGTTGTAACAGGTATTGAGTTCGCCGCCGGTAAACCAGCGGTAAAAAGGTTTGTTGCTGTCGTCGAGAACCTTGTCCCATTTTTTGTTCCAGACAACGTTTTCCGCTGCTTTGCCCCAGAAGGCATCCGGATCGTTAATGGATTGAGAAAAAACTTCCGTGTACTTTAATTGATCAGCCATATTCGTTCCTCTCTGTAAAAAGTGATTTTAATGGGCATAGCAGATTGAAATCGGATTTGTCAAAGGAAAGATAAAATGATTATTAATGGTACGCATCCCCGTTCGCTTCGCTTAGGGGATAATTCGACCATCAAGTTTCAGTGCACTTCGTTTCTGAAACTTGGGTCTCATTAAAAGAGCACGGTTCTTCATGGTGAAAGAACCGTGCTCCCGATAATTAAATAACTTAATTAGTTATCAGACTTTAAGAAAACTATTTCATCTGTTTGAAGGAACCGTCCACGATTTCGGGCTCGGGTTTAAAAATATTAAGCCCGAAACGTGCGTGCAATTTATTCAGCGTATCCGCAAGCTGTGCGGGTTCCATACCGGCGCCAAAGGCAAACGGACCGGCAAAGGCTCTCATGCAGTGAACCATGCCCAGGTCGATATCCGCCGCAGATGCCGCGATCTTCTCTTTGTAAACGCGCACCGCTTCGTTGATCTGAATGGCCAGAAAATCTAGGGGACCGAATTCCTGAGATTCCACGGACATATCGATCTTGGCCTTGCCGCCTTCCCAGGTGTAAATGCCCTGGCCGCTCTTCATGCCGAGTTTCTTGCTGTCCAGCAGGTTTTGAAGGACTTTGCCGGGCTTGAATTCCGGAGAAAGTGTCTCGGAATAATACTTGAGGGTGTGATAGAAAACGTCAATGCCGACGTAGTCCGCAAGTTCAAAGGGGCCCATGGGCATACCGGCCTTGGCCTTCATGACAGCATCAATTGTGTCCACTTTGATTTTGCCTTCATCCAGAATGGCGCTGATCAGGGCCTGGTTCGGTGCGCCGATGCGGTTGACGATGAAGCCCGGGGCATCTTTGAGGACCTTGATGGGAACTTTGCCGATCTTCTTGGTCAGTTCGCAAAGCAGGTCGACGTTGGCATCGGTGGTCTGCTTGGCATAAATAACTTCCACACCTTTCATCACCGGTGCGGGGTTGAAGAAGTGCATACCAAGAATTCTCTCCGGGTTCTTTCCGGCGGTGGCGATTTCGCTAATGCTCATGGTAGAGGTGTTGGACGCGATCAGCGCGTCAGCCGGAGCCGCGGCCGATAGTTCGGCACATACCGTTTTCTTCAGAGACATGATTTCCGGAACGGCTTCGATAATGACCTGGGCGTCCTTGACCGCCTCGGCGTTACTTAAAGATGTGGACAAGTTGCCCAGAACTTCAGCTTTCTTTTCGGCAGTCATCTTGCCCTTGCTGACCAGGGTGTCCAAGCTCTTGGTGACAGTGGCCATGCCTTTGTCAATAAACTCCTGTTTGATGTCGACCATGACAGCCTTGATGCCAGCCTGGGCGCATACTTGGGCGATGCCGTTTCCCATCGCTCCTGAACCAATTACCGCAACTTTCTTGATATCTTCCAATTTCATAGTGATTCTCCTTCTTATTATTTTTTGATAAGAATTTATGCAGCAATTCTTTTTCGTGTGGGCGGAGTATAGGAAAATGAAGGCTAAACTGTCAAGAGAAAAAGGCTTAATATTACGTTTAATTTAAATTTTTTTTATGGTAAACAGCTTTCCACTCTCTTTTCCTGTTGACATAAACGGGAATGAAAGTATTTTTAGATAGATACATGCTTCCTGCCAGTATAAAGGAGTCACCAGTCCCCGCGGCAATGAGCGAGGGAAGCCTTATTTATATTTTTGACAAATGTCGATGCTAAACTTCAAATTTAACTCTGAAGATTACCTTGACAGGGCAATTTTGAATTATTATATCCAGACCGTGAACGGGCAATGTCTTTTTAGATCATGTCATTCCGGTCGTTTTTTTGTCAATACTTTGGATATCGTTCATGCCGGATTTTAATTGAGTAACCGCAAATTTAATTGGGAAAAGTGATTTAATGAAGCGTTTGCAGGATTTCATCGGGGCCTTTTTTTTTGTATTAATATTATTTCCGTTCCTTGTGCTCATCGCCATCTTGATTAAAATAGATTCCCAGGGACCAGTCATTTATAAACAACGCCGGATTACCCGCAATGACCGGGAATTCATCATGTATAAATTCAGGACCATGGTTGTAAATACTCCGGAACTCGCAACGGAAGACATGGGTGATGGACGTTCCTATGTTACAAGGGTAGGATACTATCTGAGAAGATATAGTCTGGATGAAATGCCGCAGCTGCTCAACATTCTTCTGGGACAAATGTCCTTTGTGGGACCACGCCCTGCTATTCATCTCGAATATGAGTTGCGTCGCCTGAGAAACGCGGCGGGGATGCAGCATATTAAACCGGGTTTAACGGGATGGGCGCAAATCAACGGGAGAGATGACATCCCGTTGATTAAAAAATTTGAGCTTGATAAATACTACATGGAACATCAATCGCTATTTTTTGATCTGAAAATTATGTATCGTACTATAAAATACGTTATTGTGGGATCGGGTAATAAACTGGCATAAAAATCCGGAAGAGAATGGATCATATACAGATGGATCATCAAACATTTCACGGGAATATTGAAAGGTTGGATAAATTTATTTTTTGTGGATTGTTTGTTTTTTGTGCTTTTTCTTGCATCTCGAGAATTGGCGCTTTAACAGCCCTCTCGGCAACGTCGGTTTTAATCGTTGTCCGACATTGCCGACTGCCGTATGAAAAAAAGATTCCCGCCGGCCTGATCGGAGCTTACTTTTGTTTTATATGTCTTCTCATCCCTTCGTTGTTGTTTTCACAAAATTTACGTAATGACGT
>JAJFTS010000023.1 GCA_021372815.1 Deltaproteobacteria bacterium
TCTCGGTTTAACAGTTGCTTTTCAAGAATTAGGCATCGATTCCGTTTTTGCCAACGTCGGCGACCGCTTTGTTCTGGAAGAAATGCTTTCCCGCGGCGCGATCATCGGCGGTGAAGATTCCGGCCACTTGATTTTTCTGGATCATCATACCACGGGCGACGGCCTGATCACGGCTCTGCAGGTTCTGGCCGCCATGAAAAAGGAAAACAAACCCTTATCTGAACTGGCGTGCGTCATGAAGGTTTTCCCGCAGATGCTCATCAATATCGACGTCAAGAGAAAACCGGAAATCGAAACTGTGCCGGAAATCATGGCCGCCATCAAAAAGGCGGAAGAGGCGCTGGGGGATAAAGGACGGGTGCTTGTGCGTTACTCCGGCACCCAGAACATGTGCCGCGTCATGGTCGAAGGCCCCACCAAAAAAGAAACCGAAACCCACTGCCGCAATATAGCGGATATCGTGAAAAAGACATTGGCTTAGATTGGAACAATCTATCTCATTTGTCATTCCCCGGCTTGACCGGAGAATCCGGAAAAAATGGTCTGTGTTTCCAAATTCATAAAGACTGTGTAATTATTGTTAGGAGGAAGCGGATGATTAAACTAAGACGCATTACAATTATTATCGCATTTATAATATGCTACCTAACAGCATACGCGGTAGCCGAAACGGAAATTCCACGCCAAGCTGATGTTTCGATTTCGGGAATATTATTGAATAATCCTGAAAGCACTCGAAAAATATTAGTAAACCCTCCACGACCAGCAGAGCAGAACAATGATTTTTCAATTATCCAGATATGTAATTCTAGTAACACTGAAATCCTTACACTTGTTTTTCACTATGGAGATGTTATAGATAGCTTCAATGAGTTTCGAATTCAAAATATATCAAAAGCACCTAAAGATTGCATAACACCACCAGATGGAATCGCTCATTTTGTTACCGGAAAAGGAATTCAGTTAGGCATCTCAAAAGATAACCTTATTAAAATCTTGGGACATAGTTATATTGAGATTGAACAAGACGGTATGCTTACAGTTAAGTATAAAATAGATAATTTTGACCAATCAAATTTCTTGAAGAAATATAATTTACCAGTTTATTTTGGCCATTATCATTTTCTGAAAGGTAAATTGGCAAAATTTGAGTTTGGCTTCGAATATCCGTAAAAGACATAGATGAAAAAACTTCTAGAATTCACAGGAGCATGCCACACTATAACCCGATAGTTGAAGTGGGCATGCAATAAGCGACTATGCCCGAAACGTTGTGGCTCTTGGCGATATGGAGCATCAGACAGCCGGACTGTTTGAAGCCGAAAGGTGAGTTTCCGGCTGTCGCGAAATGAGCTTTAGAACCACCGTTGCAGGGCATCGGAGCGTTTGGATGCTCCTTCAACTGACGCATCAAGATTTTCCCCTCCCCTCAATCCCCTCCCACAAGGGGCGGGGAGGTTATGGTGACTGGATGCCGGCCTGCGCCGGCATGACACTACTTATTTTAAAAAGTTGGATTCATCAGGATACCGAGGCGGCAAGGAGGAGGCACCGGAGGCGTATATGAACATACGTCGAGGATGCCGACGACGAAGTCAACAAAGATAGCCGTATGAAGCCGGCTTTTTAGTCGACGCGGATGAGCATCGCATCGCCTTGCGCATGCCCCGAGCAAATCCCGCAGACGCCCCAGCCGCCACCGCGCCGCCTGAGTTCATACCCCAGCGTCATCAAAATCCGCGCACCGGTTGCGCCAATGGGATGGCCAAAGGCTACCGCTCCGCCGTTGACATTGACTTTTTTGAACATCTCTTCCCTGGACATGCCCAGGATCGAACGGCAGCTTACCAGCGCCACCGCGGCAAAGGCTTCGTTGATTTCGATGACATCCATCTGATCGAGCGTCATATCGTTTTGTTGCAGAATCTTTTTGATGGCCAGTCCCGGAACGGTCGCGATATCCTTGGTTGGCTGGGATACTTCGGCATAATCAACTATCGTAAAAATGGGTTTCAGCCCCAGTTCATCGGCTTTTTCCCGGCTCATCAAAAGACAGACATCGCCGCCGTCATTGACACCTGGCGCGTTTCCGGCGGTGACGCTGCCCGGCTGGCCGGTAACAGTGCTTAAATGATTAAAAACCGGCGGGAGTTTGGACAATACTTCTAGCGTTGTTTCCGGCCTTGGTCCTTCATCTTTATCGAAAACGATTATTTTTTTGCCCTGTTTGACTTCCACAGGGAAAATTTCGTCATCGAGTTTGCCTTCATTCATGGCATGCACAGCATTCATCTGCGAATTGAGCGCCCATTCATCCTGCTCCTGCCGGGAAAAGCCGAACTCGTCCGCCACTTCGGAACCGTGAATCGCCATATGGCGATTATAAAAAGCGTCCCACAAGCCGTCATAAACCATTGAATCCACCACGCGGCCGTTGGGCAGCGCCATCCTCGCGCCCCAGCGCATGTCGGGCAGGACAAATGGACAATTGCTCATGCTTTCCTGACCGCCGGCGATGCAGATTTCGGCGCGCCCCAGAAGAATCATTTGAAACGCCAGATCAATCGTTTTGATACCCGAGGAACAGACTTTGTTGACGGTAATGGAGGGAACGGATTCCGGCACGCCTGCCAGAATGGTCGCCTGACGGCTGGGCACCTGACCGCAGCCGGCGGGAACTACTTGTCCCATGAAAATGTAGTCAATATCCGCCGGATTTAACTTGCCCGCGGTGCGGCGCAGAATTTCTTTAATCGCCAAAGCGCCCAGTTCCATAGCGGGGAAATCCCTGAGAGCTCCACCGGCCTTTCCGTAAGGAGTACGGCAGGCTTCCACGCAAACCACTTCCCGGAATTTCTTATGCGGATTTTTTATTTTTCTGCCCATGGTTGTAAAATCCGGTTTTCTTTCGCCAAATTTTGCAATAGGCGCGTCTTTATAGATTCCCGATTTTTTTCTTTCCAGTTTTTGCGGTACTTTAGCCATAAAAATCTCTTCCCCCTTTTTATTGCTAATAATTTTTAACAGTAAAATTAAATTATTGAGAATTTTCTCGTCTTTTTTTGCATAGAGCATTTTTAAAGTCAACTGTTTTGGTTTACGGATTTTCAGCCCTTCAGTCGGAATCTACCCGGCGCCTTTTCCAATATTAAGATTGACGAAAGAAAAATAATGCTATAAAAAATCAACATCCGATGCAACAATGCCTCTAAAGGATTCCGGCAATCCATGAATAAACGTTTAACTTTTAGAATTCTAATTTTATTTTTGTTAATCGCTTTATCAACTTATCTTTTCATTCACTTTGATTTGCATCTTTTCTTCAGAGACCGGGAAAAACTGGTAAATTTCATCCGTTCCTATCCTTATGACCAGCTGATTTTTATTGTGGTCCAGATCATACAGGTCGTGGCGGCGCCGATTCCCGGTGAACTTACCGGCATTATCGGCGGCTATTTGTACGGACCCTTCTGGGGAACAATTTATTCGACAATCGGTCTGACGATCGGTTCCTGGATCGCTTTCATGCTGGCCAGATTCTTCGGCGAACCGCTTTTAGAAAACGTGGTCAGAAAAGACGTCTTCGCCAAATTCGAACACTTTATGGAACACAAGGGGCTTTTGGTTTCTTTTCTGCTGTTTCTTATTCCGGGATTTCCCAAGGATTATTTATGCTACATTATGGGCGTCAGCCTCATCCCCACGGGAGCATTCATCATAATCTCCACGGCTGGGCGCCTCTTCGGCACCATCATGCTTTCTATTACGGGATCCTTCGCCGGCAATGGACAGTATACTTTTTTAACGATTATTCTGGCTCTGGGTATAGCAATTGCCATCCCGGCTTATTATTATCACGATGAACTGATCGAAATACTCAAAAAAGGAGGTTCCAAACTCCGCCATACTAAAAAATAGAGAAAATGAATCCAATAGATAATTTAAAAAACAAAATCATCAAAAAATCAGCCTCAATCAGCTCCGCCGAAGCACTGGAACTCTTCATTGAAGCATCCGGCCGTCCGTGGTCGATTCTGTCGGCCGCTTCCGAAATCCGGGAGCACTTCAAAGGAAAAGAAATCATTCTCTGCGGCATCACCAATGCCAAATCCGGCCGGTGCCCGGAGGACTGCAGGTTCTGCGCACAATCGGCACATTATCAGACGGACGCGCTCTCTTATCCTCTGAAAACAGCCGAACAGATTATTGCCGATGCCCGGGAGGCGGCCAGAAACGGAGCGGAATTTTTCGGCATCGTCACCAGCGGCAAACGTCTGAAGACGAAAAAAGAAATGGCGAAAATCATCAAAGCCATCCAAGGCGTGCGTGAAGCAGGTCTAATCCCCTGTGCCTCCTTGGGAATGATTGACAGGGGAAAAGCGATGGAACTGAAAGCAGCCGGATTATTTCGTTATCATCATAACCTGGAAACATCCCGAAGTTTTTTTAAAAATATCTGCACCACGCATGATTACGAAGAAGATATCGAAACAATTCACGCCGCCCAAGAGGCCGGTTTATCGGTCTGCTCGGGGGCGCTGATCGGCATGGGGGAAAATATCTCTCATCGCATTGAACTTGCCGAAACCTTAAGGGAGCTGAATGTTGATTCCGTTCCTCTGAATATTCTTAATCCCATCAAGGGAACGCCTTTGAGCCATATGAAGGCATTGCCGCCCATGGAAATCCTGATGACCATCGCCATCTTCCGTTTTATGCTCCCGGACAAAGACATCAAACTCTGCGGCGGCAAGGAAAAAAATCTGCGTCAATTGCTTCCTTTGGGCATTGTCGCCGGCGCCAATTCTCTGATGACGGGTAATTATTTGACAACGACGGGACGGAACAGCTCTCTGGATCATGAGATGATTTTAGATCTGGGACTTGTCCCCACACAGGACCTGATTACCTGTAAATGCAGTACCGGGAAAGGAGCTCCTCCCTGCCGAAAATTTCTTTCAGGCCATAAGCGCGGTCAATAACTTCGATGTGGTTATATCTGTCTTTTGTCCAGCACCTGCTGAATTTTTCCCATCTGCCGGGGAATACTTTTTGATTCAACCAGCCGGACATCAACGCTGATGCCTGTTACCGAAGCCAGGCGTTTTTTTATCGCTTCCAGAAAAGACCGCTGTTTCTGCAACTCCAGAGAAAATATTTTATTCGTAACTTCTACCATGACTTCCAGATTATCCATCGCGCCTTTTCTTTCCACGACAATCTGATAGGGAGTTTCTCCCTGAGCCACGCTGAAAAGGGCGTCTTCAATCTGGGAAGGAAAGACATTCACACCCCGGACAATGAGCATATCGTCGGAACGCCGCATGATTTTTTTCATGCGCACCAGCGTCCGGCCGCATTCGCACGGCGCGTAGTCCAGACTGGTGATATCTCCCGTGCGGTAACGGATCATCGGGAAAGCCTCCCGGGTCAGCGTGGTAAGCACCAGTTCTCCCTCAGAACCTGCGGGCAACACCGCTTTCGTTTCGGGGTCAATAATTTCCGGAATGAACGCGTCTTCGTAAATATGCATTCCTTTTTTGCACAAACATTCTCCCGCAACACCGGGACCGATCAGTTCGGAGATGACATAGTTATCCGTTGCTTTCAGCAAAAGCCGGCTTTCGATTTCTTCGCGCATTTTCTCCGACCAGGGCTCTCCGCCGAAGAGTCCCACTTTCAGCGAAAGAGACTTGGGATCAACACCCAGTTTTTCCAGACGGTCCGCCAGAGCAATCGCGTAGCTGGAAGTACTGACCAGCACCGTCGTTTTGTAATCCTGCATGATCATGATCTGCTTGTCCGTGTTGCCGGTACCCATCGGAATGACCGAGGCACCGATCGCTTCCGCGCCGTAATGCACACCAAACGCTCCGGTAAAAAGGCCGTAACGGAAAGTTATCTGTACCACATCGTCACGGGTCACACCGGCGGCTGTCATAAAACGCGCCGCCAGATTGGACCATATTTTAATGTCGTTTTTCGTATAACCCATCACGATCGGTTTGCTGGTGGTGCCGGTGGAAGAATGAATGCGCACCACTTCACGAAGCGGTACGGCAAACATCCCATAGGGATAATTTACACGCAGATCATCTTTCGTCGTAAACGGAAGCCTGGTCAAATCGGACAAAGAACGTATATCTTCCGAGATGATTCCTGCTTCATTAAATACTTTCCGGTAATGAGTAACATTCTTGTAAACCCGGTTGACAACGGCCTGAAGCCTTTCCAGTTGAAGCTGTTCAAGCTCATCACGCGACATGCACTCATGAGTTGTATCCCAAACATTCATAAAAAACCCTCCCGGAAATTCAATCTATTGAAAGCTCACATGGAACTGTTTTACTTGTTTTGCCCCATGAACCTTTCATGGAAACCCTTTATCTCTCCCATATCTCCTTCTTATCCTTGCCGAGATACGCCCTCTGGACATCTTTGTTATCCAGTAATTCGGCAGCCGTGCCCTCCAGAATCATGCGGCCCGTTTCCAGCACATAA
>JAJFTS010000219.1 GCA_021372815.1 Deltaproteobacteria bacterium
GAGCAGTTGCAGAATGTGGCGCAATTTGACAGGCAGTATATTATCTCCGATGAAATTTATCATGGTCTGGTCTACAAAGACCGTGCTCATTCCATTCTGGAATTTACAGATAAGGCGTTTGTCATTAACGGTTTTTCCAAACTGTACGCGATGACGGGCTGGCGTCTGGGTTACTGCATTTTTCCTAAAGAGTTTTCGCAGGTCATGCAGAAGATTCATCAGAATTTTATGATTTCCGCCAACGGCTTTATTCAGTGGGCGGGTATTGCCGCTCTCACCAAAGCGCATAAAGACGTCGCCAAAATGATCGGAATTTATGACGAGCGCCGCCGGTACATGCTGATGCGGTTAGAAGAAATGGGCTTTGTTATTCATGTCGAACCAACCGGCGCCTTTTATGTCTTTGCCGACGCGCGAAAATTTTGTAAGGATTCTTACAAAGAAGCTTTCCGTATCACGGAAAAGGTGAAGGTCGGTGTCACTCCCGGCATCGACTTCGGCAGCGGTGGCGAGGGATTTCTGCGTTTTTCCTACGCCACCTCCATGGAAAACATCAAAGAAGGATTAAACCGGCTGGAACGCTATCTGAGCAAGTAGAACCGGCAGGCAAAAGATAATCCTTGCTATTTATTAATTATACCTGTACAAGCCTCCAAAGTGATCGCGATAGTTATTTACCTCCCCTCCTTTCTAGTTCAGAAATTTCGGCAGGAAAATCCGGCTAATCGTAACCGAATCCAACTTTAGCGCCATGTTTGCCGCCATGTTTTGGCTCACAATCATGGCACACGGCGGTGTGTTCTCAACAGCCGTCATGAATAGAGCCGGGTTCAAATGTCACAAATACTGAATAAAGAAGGAAAAGAAAAAAATGAGTTTTGAGAAGTTTAAGTTAAATGAGAAAATACTGGCCGGTGTGCAGGCGCAAGGCTATAAAGACCCGACACCCATCCAGTTACAATCCATCCCGCCGATTATGGAAGGCCGTGATGTTATGGGGCTGGCCCAGACCGGAACGGGAAAAACAGCGGCTTTTGTGTTGCCGATTTTACAACGGCTGATGCAGGGTTCACGCGGTTATGTCCGCGCGTTGATTATTGCGCCGACACGCGAGTTAAGTGAGCAAACTCACAATTCAATTGTACAACTTGGACGTAGAACAAATCTGCGCAGCGTCTCCATTTACGGCGGTGTGAATATCAATGGTCAAATCAGCAAATTGAAAAAGGATGTGGAAATCATCTCTGCCTGTCCCGGACGCCTGCTGGATCACATCAACCGCGGTACCGTGGACTTATCCCGGATAGAAGTACTGGTTCTTGATGAAGCCGACCATATGTTTGATATGGGTTTTCTGCCGGATATCAGAAAAATCGTGAAGCATCTTCCCGCCAAGCGCCAGACCTTGCTGTTTTCTGCGACGATGCCGGAAGACATCCGCTCGCTCGCCAACGATCTGTTGATTAATCCCGTAAACATTAAAATCGGCCATACTGCGCCGGTCGAAACCGTGTCGCATAAATTTTATCCGGTGCAAATGAATTCCAAAACCGATCTGCTGAAAGATATTCTGAATAAAACGGAGATGGATTCCGTTCTTGTTTTTACACGGACAAAATCGCGCGCCAAGAGCGTAGCTCTGCAACTGGATAAATCGGGATACAAAGTTACATCGCTGCACGGCAACCTGACACAGCAAAAACGTCAGCGCGCGCTCGACGGCTTCCGCGACGGACGTTATGAAATAATGGTGGCCACCGATATTGCCGCCCGCGGCATTGATGTGACCCGAATCTCCCATGTTATCAATTATGATATGCCCTCCACCGCCGATGCCTACACGCATCGTATCGGCCGTACGGGACGCGCCACTAAAACCGGCGATGCCTTTACCTTTGTGACCGGAGAAGACATTGGCCTGGCCAATGCCCTGAAAAAGGTGCTTGGAGAAAAACTTGAATACCAAAATATTGATGGATTAACCATGAGCATGCCTGTTGACGACAGAACTCCTTTGCGCCGCAATACCAGCGGAAGAAGTGCGAAACCAAGTAAGGGCAGAAATCATTTTTCTCCCAAAGCAAGAATGAACAGCAGGCCCAAGCAGCGCTCTTTCGATTCTTCTAACCGCAGCCAGTGGGCACATTAATTGGACAAGATTAACCTGGCTGAAGAGCCATCTTAAAAGATATCTCCACATATGAAAAAGCCGGAACTGTTCTTTGCAGCAGTTCCGGCTTCTGTATTACACCAGGCCTTGCTGACAACTGGCACAACTCTTTAATGTAGAATTGGTTTATAAAAGGTTGTCTTCTTTTACAAATTTCAATTCGAAAGGTGTAACGTTAAAACCAGTAACGGGCAATTATACAGGTTTTGACGCTGATCAGGCCTCCGGCGGGAAATCCTGATACCCTCTCCATTCATGCCTTACGACGGTTACTGTATTGCGAAGCCTTCTGTACAGGTGGCTGACCATCGGATGAGGACCTGCGCCGGTCAGAACCTGCTTGAGGAGGGAATCGTCCCGGATTCCGTGGACAAGGCGAAGAATGGGCGTAAGAAACAGTTTTTCTTCGTGATGCACCAAAGAATACCATTTGTTGATTTCCACATACACTTTCTCTTCCTTATGGAAGGCCTTGCGTGTATCAGAGGTTCCCACGAGGTTAAAATAAGGCTTGATGTAACTCCAGTAATCCCGGGCATAGAGAGCCACCCCATTTATCCGGTGTTTCATGCCCCACTTGTTGTCTCGGACCCGATAGCCCATAATCCGGCAGGATGGAGTCCATTTCTGAATAAAAAAATCAAAGCAATCCTTCTTCACGGGCAGGACATCAAATTCCCACCAGAACCAGTATGTACAGTCGATCGTGTTTTCGATAAACTCCGCTACCATCGCCCACTCCTGCCCGATGCACTGAAATTTCTTGAGATCCAAAGGATCTTTATGCTCGAGAAACAGGTGTTTGAATCGGGTTTGCAGATCCCGATCGATGGATTTTACAAAAAGAAATTGAAAGGGGCGTTGCATATTGACCAGCTGTTCCCAATGATCGAGAATGTACTGAAAACGATCGAATTCGCAGTCATTATGGTAGGCAAATACAAATAATACCATGGAAAACTGCCTTTCTGAAAAGACGTTCGATAAAATATTTTGTAAGACGGAGCATAATAGACGCGATTTTGTGTGTCAATTAAATAGTGACCACAAAAAGCGGAATCCGATGTTTGTCCGGCGTGATGAATGATTATCGCGGAATAAAGTCCGGCATATTTTCTGGATATGACGATTTAAGCAATCCAGGAAGAATTGGAAGCTTTTAGTTTACGCATGTTGTCCGTATTAAGCGTTGGTCCCCGTCCCACATTGCCAGACGGCAGCGTCTGATGATGTCGTCAATAACCGTTCCGTCTGTTATTTCCTGATTATTTTACGCATTTTTCGCGGATCAATTTTCTCCGATTGCTTTAAAGAACGTATAGCAGAAAACCCCGTCCGCCTCGGCGGTTCGATATAAATCGCGGATGCCCTGATCAAAAATTTCCTGTTCAATGATGCCCGACTGGATTGCCTGTTCACGCACGCCTTCAATCATGGCCGTGAATGTTTTCTTTGTAAAGCCATCGACCAGTTCGGGCTTGCCGGAATCCACATAGACCAGGCGGGGAGATACGTGAACCGATTTGAATCCGGCCTGGACCAACAAAGGGTAAAGTTCCCTGCCGATCATGGCGTTGCCTCCGGCGCGCCGCTGCAGTTCAACTTGGCACCGAATTGCTTTGTGAGCCGCTTCGCTGTCCGGATAAAAATAGGCCGAACCGTGGTCTCCCTCAATTACCGTGATCGTCCCATCCGGCTTTAAATATTTTTTCAGTGTTTGCAGAGCTTC
>JAJFTS010000026.1 GCA_021372815.1 Deltaproteobacteria bacterium
CGCGCGCTTCCGGTCACCAGTATTTTAAAATCATTGCGATGCTTATCAAACTGACCCTTGAGATAATTTTTCCAATTTTTATACTTATGGATTTCATCGAACAGAATAATTTCAGCGTCGCCTTTGAATCTGGCCTGTAAAATATTCTGTCTGTCTTCCCTGGCGTCCCAATTAAGATAATCTGTTGATTTAAAATGATTTTCAGCGATTTGCCTTGCCATACTGGTCTTTCCCACCTGTCTGGCCCCGCCAATAAAAACCATTTTTTCGTTCACATCGCTCAGAATATTGTCAACAAGATATCTTTTTTTCATGGCAAAAAAGCTACATGATTATTCGACCAAAGTCAAATATTATGGCAAGAATTTTTGACTATCATGAAAAAAACCTGCCGGATAAACAGGATAAATAGGTAACCGTCTTGCCCACCCATCTTTCCATTTTTCACCAGCCGGGGTATGAGTCCACCAGCAATGAGAAAAACTTTTTACTGGAGGCGGGACGATGACCATCGAAGAACGATATGCCCATTGGCGGGAAGTAATCGAAACACAAAAGACCAGCGGTCTGAGCATAGCCGATTATTGCCGGAGTCGGGATATACGAACCAATGTATTTTACGCCTGGCGACGCCGGATTCAAAAACTGTTGATGCAGAGACTGGATGCCTCCTCTGTTTCTTTATTTTTATTCGCCATCCGGGCATACTTGCGGACGGTCTTGCGATCCACGCGCACTTTCCGCCCGATCTCCCGCTGACTGGCGCCGTTGGTAAGTAATGTAATGATTGCTGTTTTCTTGTTCGGTTGCAAAACGTTCATCCTTTCTCTTCCTCCCATGTTCTATTGTGAAACGGGAGTCTGTAACGTTCTGCCGACCGTTTGGGAAGGCGCTTTTGAAAACCTGTTTTTCAGGTCCTAAAAGCAGCCATTGGGTAGGGGATTTTCAAGTGGCCACAGGTGGGGGATTTTGGGTGGCCGCCCGGGTTTGTGCGGGATGTGGGAAGAACATCATAATCACAGGCGATGGACTTGCTTCACTGGAAGCTTTGAAAAAGACTATCGAAGGATTTAAGCAGTAAATTTGGTTCATTCTAAAAACTATTTTTTGGGGCTGAAGGTTGGAAGTTGGGTTGGAAGTGCTTTCTCGTTTATCGCAAAGAGGCTTTAAATTTATCCATAATTAACATGTGAAAAAATTACGTGTTAGCCGATTAAATATTAAGAGTGAGCATTGATGAAATTCAAGCTTTATTCCGCAATCATCCTGTGTTTGCCGTCGAGGCATGCCGACTTTCTGTCTTCCGATGGAACGTATAACCTGAGAACACAGAAATCTCTTCTTGCCTAACATGTCAAGGAATATCGTCCGCGGCCATCGGACGGTCAGACTGGCCGGTGGCAATGAAAAACGGCATTGACATCATTTGTTGGTCCGCAGGTTGATTGTATCCGCCGATTTTCCCTTGCAATGTCGTTTGAAAATTGTATGATGACGGGCAATTAATAAATGTCTGGCGGGATCAGAAAACTTATATTTCAAGACCTAGCTTGTGATTTGTGAGACATTTGTAAGAAAATTGCAACTGTGAATCCTTCGATAACAAATTAAAGTGATGTTTCCTAATGATGAGTATCACAGGCAGTCCTCAGGTTCCCCGTCCCGGTATGTTTGCCACTGTTCGCAACCGCCGCGGTATTGTCTCTGCCGTTGAACCTTTCGATGGCCCGGAAGGGCGGTTACATCTTGTCCAGCTTGATTACAAAGACGACCAACTGC
>JAJFTS010000250.1 GCA_021372815.1 Deltaproteobacteria bacterium
AAACTCTCTTCGTCAGTCACCGCCCCCGCTTTAATCTTTTTTCCGCTGACGATTTCCCGTCTCAACTGCGGCTTTGCGGGACTGATGACCTTTAAAATCACCGATAAAAAATCCGATATCTTCAACAGCGATGTCGTGCTGACTCAGTTGTGTGAAAAAGTTGAAGGTTACGGATTGCATAATATCTTGAGCGGAAAGATTACCGCAAAAGAATATTTACACGGGCAGCAGACGCTCATCTCCATGGAAGAAATCGTTTCGGAACTCAAAGAAGAAAACAGGCAGGAAATTCTGTTCTTCCAGGCGGAAAGGACGAAAAAGCTGGAAAATATTCTCAGAAAGATGAATTTATTTCTCGAGGGGGAAGAAAAGATTCTGGAGGATAATGCCGCCAGTCTCACTTCTGCAGATCTTGAAATCATCAACAGCAGAATTATTCTGTTCAAGGATATTCTGTGGAGCCTGGGAAAAGACATTCTGGATAATTTCGCGAAAATCATCGATCTTGCCGGAGCGCAAAAAACGGAATCCATCAACCGGCCGGCTTTCAAAAAATACAGGCAGCTTAATCTGTTGCTGAATTCACTGAACCGTCTGGAAGTCCGCGGCAGGGATTCCGCCGGATTACAGATTGTTTTTACCCTGGAAAATGAAACGGACATGGAAAGTCTGCTTACCGGTTTAAAGCAGAAAGGTTTATATGAAAACTACTTAAGGCGTTCGCAAAAAGGAGACCTTCTTAACGATTCGATTTGCCTCAATCACAGAGAGCTCGATAAAGAAAAGAAAACGACGGTAACCTTCACTTACAAGACGTTTTCCATTGTGGGGGAACTGGGACGAAACGCCGGTGATTTGAAAAAAACCATTCAGGAAGACAAAATTTTTCAGGCCTTCGCTAAAGCCGATGCCAAGTGCGAAACAGCGCTGCTGCACACCCGTTGGGCATCCGTCGGTTCCATAACGGAAGAAAACTGTCATCCAGTTAATAATCATAAGCCGGGTCAGACAGCCCCCGCCTTCCCTTTTTATGCGGGCAGTTCCGCCAATATCAATGTCATTTTGAACGGTGATATTGATAATTATCCGACGCTGTATAATGAACTGGATCTGGAAAGAGAGCCGATCGATGCGAAAGTCACAACCGACACCAAAATTATTCCCCTGCAGATTGAAAAATATCTAAAGAACGGTCAATCTCTGGCGGAATCTTTCCGCCTGGCCGTAAATGATTTTGAAGGATCCCATGCCATAGCCATGACCTGCGATCTGGAACCCGGCAAATTTTTTCTGGCGCTCAAAGGCAGCGGTCAATCCATTTACGTCGGCGTCGGTTCCGACCAGTACATGTTTTCGTCGGAGCTCTACGGTCTGGTGGAAGTCATGTCCCGTTTCATTAAAATGAACGGCGATAAACCGGGCAACGGCAAAAATGCGGCAACGGGGCAAATTTTTATTCTGGATCAGAATTCCCCCGGAGGGTTGAAAGGAATCAAAGCCTGTCACTATGACGGCTTCGAAATTACCCTGCAGGAAAACGCTCTGCAAAAAGCGGAAATTACGACACGGGACATTGACCGCGGCGATTATCCCCATTTTTTCCTCAAGGAAATTTCCGAATCAGCCGTTTCCATCAGAAAAACACTGCGCGGCAAGTACCGTATTACAACCGATAACGGTTCCTCGCCCCGGGTGATTTTCAATCTGGGAGCCAATATTGTTCCGGATTCCGTTAAGACGGCTCTGAAGCAGGGCGAAATAAAAAATATTATCGTTATCGGCCACGGAACGGCCGCTGTCGCCGGAATAGCTGTTGCCGACGCGATGGCTCATTACCTGAAAGACAGCAACTTGAATATAACGGCCAAACTTGCTTCCGAATTGAGCGGATTCTCGCTTAAAGATAGTCTGAAGGAGACGCTGGTTATCCCGATCACACAATCGGGAACAACCACGGACACGAACCGCGCCGTAGCGATGGCCGCCGAGCGCGGCGCTTCCGTCATTGCCATTGTCAACAGACGACAATCGGATATTACCGCCAAATCGGACGGCGTATTTTACACCAGCGACGGCCGCGACATCGAAATGTCCGTGGCTTCCACCAAGGCCTTCTATTCTCAGATTGTCGCGGGACAGGTACTGGCTCTTTTCATTGCGCAACTTTTGGGAGCGAAACCCGACGATTATATAGCTTCCAAACTGCGCAATCTGGAAACCGCACCCCGGCTCATGGCCAGGGTTTTTGCTCGTCGGGAGGAAATTTCCGCGTCCGTTGAAAAAACATCCGCCAACAAATTCTGGGCGATCGTGGGCAGCGGCCCCAATAAAGCGGCCGCCGACGAAATCAGGATCAAGCTCAGCGAACTCTGTTATAAAACCATTTCCTCGGACATCGTGGAAAATAAAAAACATATTGATCTCTCAGCCGAACCTTTAATTCTTGTTTGCGCCGCCGGAAATCCGGCTCCGGTCATGGAAGATATCGTCAAGGAAGTGGAGATTTTCAAAGCACACAAATCCTCCGTCGTTGTTTTCACGGAAGAAGACGACCATCGTTTCGATAAAACCGCCGACGCGGTGATTTCCCTTCCCGCCGCGCCGATGCCCCTGCCGGTGATTCTCAATACGATGGCCGGACATTTGTGGGGATATTACGCGGCCTGCAGAATCAACAAAGAGGCTCTTATTTTCAAGGAATTCCGCAATTCGCTTAATTTGACCATGGCGGAACAGGTGAAAAAAAATTATTCTTTCTATGAAAAAATTGCCGATGTCCGTCTGCGTCAGTTAACCAAAAAGTTTGACAAATCTTTTAACCGCCACCGCAACGACGGAGCTTTCAACTTATTAAACATCCGGACAATTTCCGATCTGATTATTTTGCTGAAATACGCTTCCGGCAAACTGCCTCTGGAAGATTTTCGCCACGAATTTAACATTGACAACGATTTTGACTCGCCGTTAAATTTTTTGGATGTTGCTCTGGGAAGAGCGATTGATGAGCTCACCCGGCCGATTGACGCTATCCGTCACCAGGCCAAAACCGTCACGGTCGGCACAACCCGTAAAGAAAAAGTTTTCAAGGGCATTATTTTCGATCTGCTGGAGAAACTGAATTTCAGCATCAAAGATTTAACTTACAGAAACGTTATGACTTTGAGCAGAATCCAGCCCGTTGTCTCCGCGATACGCGGCTACACGCTTTACGACATCAACAATCTTGACGCCTGGGGCAATCCATCGGAGGATTCGACCATCGCCATCAGAAAAAAAGAAGGAATAGCCGCCCAAATGAAATCGCGGGCGGAAAATTCCAGAATTTTGATGGGAACAAAAAGAACCATCGTCAGTACAGGTCACGTTTATATCGGCAGGGGCAAGGCGGATGGAGCATCGATTGTCGTTTTACCCCTGAAGACGGAAAGCGAATTTGTCAGCAATCTGCTTCTGCTGCACGTGGAATATAACGAACTCCTGCCCGTCGGCAGGAAGAAAGAAGTGCTGGGCTATCGCTACAATGATATCCGGAACCTGGTCAATGAATATAACATGGCATGGGATGACAATTATCTGAAAAAAATTCCGCTGGCTGATTTATTCAGCGAACCGGTGGAAATTCTGGCCGGCCGCATCAGGCAATGGGCCGTATCGGGAGAAGAGCTACCTCCCAAAATGTGAAACAAGAAATAAGGATTACAGCAAATTCATAAACACTAAATTTCTGAGGATTGATTATGAAAACAAAATTTATTTTTGTCACGGGCGGCGTTCTTTCTTCTCTGGGAAAAGGTCTGGCGGCAGCTTCAATTTCAGCTCTTCTGGAATGCCGCGGTCTGAAAGTCAGCAATCAA
>JAJFTS010000261.1 GCA_021372815.1 Deltaproteobacteria bacterium
ATGATTGGTGGCGGTGCCTGGATTTGAACCAGGGACACTACGGATATGAGCCGTATGCTCTGACCAACTGAGCTACACCGCCTTTGAAATAGTTTTTACGTAGCTTGGCTGGATGAAGTCAAGCATGGGACGCTATATCTAAGTGGAATAGTTTTGTCAATAACTTATTGAGGTGTGTCCAATTCGTAAATGACAACTACACTTTTATTGCTTATGGACGTTCCCACTGATTGAACTAATGCCAGCTCAATTTCAGGCTTGCCGTCATTGTCTACATCTTTAATGCAATAATCAGCTACATAGCCGTTGATTTTCTTCGTACGCCAATTTTCGGACATTCCCATACCGTCCCATTCCAGATTATATATTTCACCGGAAGTAAAAAGCTTAAGTTTTTTAAAAATACGGCCGCTGGAGGATAAATTTTTAACGATAATAATCTCTTTTTTCCCGTCTTTATTTGTGTCGTAGGTGAGAATACGTAAATTGGCACAGGCATATTTTTCCTTATCGGCATCACTGGGATCAGATTTGTTTTCAATATTTTCGAAACAGTTATTACTGCCGCCGAAAACATCATCACTTTTCCAAATAAGTTCCTCACTGGCGAAACCCATAGATGTCAGACGGCCCAGTGATTTATTTGTTTTTTCGGTTATGTATAGATAATCTAATTCATCAAGGGCGAATATTTTTTCGCTTCCGCCAATACCCAAATTATCAATCGTCAGACCATAAATGGACAAACCGAACGGTATCTTCATTTTGTGATCATCAATATACTTGCCGTCTCTCCAGACTATTTCATAAATCGGTGAGTCAAAAGGTTTTCCCAGACCATAATCCTGTCCCAAAAGCACAGGAATGCCTGAAGAAGTGTCAATTACGCGTAAAAACCAGCGTATATCGGAGGCAATTTTCACATATTTCCCATTTTTAAATTCCAGAACAAAAGAATCAAGCAATGCGCCGTTCAGAGAGGTTACAATTATTTCATTAATACCGTTTCTATTAATGTCAGCAACATCAATCGCAATGTAATTGTCGTATGATTTTCCTTTAATTTTTTCTAACGACTTCAATTCTTTCTCGGTTTTTTGATAGATGTAAACGATGTTTTTGTCTATGAGTACAATTTCATTTAAACCGTCATTGTTGACATCTCCGATGTCCATTCCCTTGAGCTCAGTGGGGATTTTCTGGCTCATCCAGAATCCTTTTTTATTAAGAGGATTGGCAGCATCTATGAACTCTGTATTAATGATGGATGTTAACGTTCCTCCTTTTTTACCACCGGCTTTCATACTTGCTATTATTTGCGATTCACGTGATATGGCGGCAGGCGCCTGCGGTGGTGCGGCAACCGGAGTGGAACTGGCAGCAGGTTGGGTGTTGGGCTGCTGAGAAGTGCCCAGAATATGCTGAAGGATGTTTTCGGAAAATTCATTAATTTTAGGAATGACATCATCAATGCTTTGCGATTGTGAAAAGACACCTATTTCCGATTTAGTGTTTAAAATATCCACCAGTTTTCCGTTAATACTGACGCTGTTGCCTATTTTTGTAATGTTTCCCCAAACCACATAATCGGAATTTAATTTTTTCCCCAGAGCATACACATCATCTATGGAGATATCTTTTGTCTTAATTTTTTTTAATTCCGTTGCCACAATATTCTTGTTGACGACATTAATTTTACCGGAAGAGGAAATACGAGAAGCCAGCATTTCCTCTATCCCCTGTTTCATATAATCAAGATTTTCGGCGCTATTAACAGAAAAGGGCAAAATAGTTACGGTATATTGATCCTTGGCCAATAGAAAATTAGCGGAAAGAAAAATTATTATCAAGCAAAGTGTATATTTCAAAATTTTTCTCATATATATCTCCATCGAAGAAATTATTTATTCATTTAAAATTCCTAACATTTTAAAAAGTATAATTCAAGAATGAATTCAAGAGAAAGTATTTGTTTCCTCATTTGTTCCTCATTTGTTTATGTATGAACGGGCGGTGTTTGAATTTAATTCATTTGATTATCTAGGCGATTTTAAGAGGAACTACGTAAAACATAACCGCAAAGAAGTGACATATACTGCCGGCAAGCACAAATGAATGCCAGATTGCATGATTGAAAGGCAGTTTTTTCCATACATAAAAAATGGTGCCCAGAGTATATATGACTCCTCCGGAAATAATCCAGGCAATGGCACTGCCGGGAAGTGCTTGAAAGAGCGGTTTAATAGCTATTATAACAAGCCAACCCATTAAGACATAGGCAATGGTTGAAAGAATCTTAAACCGGTTTATGAAAAAGACTTTAAATAAAATTCCCAATATGGTCAGAGACCAGACAATGCAGAAGATAGTCCATCCCAGAGTTCCGCGGACAATAATCAACATAAAAGGAGTGTAAGTACCTGCAATCAATGCATAAATGCAGGAATGATCGATGATTTTGAGTATTCGTTTAATTCCGGGTTTCCGGAAACTGTGGTAAAGAGTCGATGCCGTATAGAGCAAGACAAGAGTTATGCCAAAAATTGCCGTGCTGACGATATGGATGGTTTCGCCATAGAGACTGGAAAAAACGACCATCGTAATCAGTCCAGCTACACTGATTAGAACTCCTATACCGTGTGTCACGCTGTTGAAAATTTCTTCAGCAAAACTGTATTGAGTTGGCTCTTTCATTTCTGATTTTCTTCTTTCAAATTTCTTTTAATTTAGTAGGTTTTTGTGTATAACTTGTCAACCCTTAATTTCTTTAATGAACGGATTAGGGGCATAACTACATCAAGATTGTATAAATAAAACAAGTAAGGAGCAGAACGTGATACCGAGATATTCCCGTGAGATAATGACCAATATTTGGAGTCAGGAAAATAAATATCAGAAGTGGCTTGCTGTGGAAATATCAGCCTGTGAGGCAATGGCCAAACTGGGTAAAATACCCAAAAAATCTCTTAAGAATATCAAAGAAAAAGTCTCGATCAATATAGATCGAATTGATGAAATCGAAAAAACCACCAAACATGACGTCATCGCTTTTTTAACTTCATTGACGGAAAAGGTCGGTGAGGACGGGCGCTTTATTCATATGGGCATGACTTCTTCGGATGTTCTGGATACCGCCTTTGCTGTCCAATTAAAGGAATCTGCCGATATCTTACTGGAAGATATTGAGCGGTTGCTTGCGGTTTTAAAAAGAAGAGCTTTTGAAAATAAAAATACATTAATGATCGGCAGATCGCATGGTATTCATGCCGAGCCGATTACTTTCGGGTTGAAATTGGCTTTGTGGTATCAGGAAATGCAGCGCAATCGCCGGCGTCTGATCCAGGCTAAAGAATCAGTCAGTTATGGCAAGATTTCCGGTGCGGTCGGCACTTTCTCATTTATAGATCCCTTTGTCGAAGAATACGTCTGTAATAAACTTGGTTTAAAACCGGCGCCTGTTTCTTCTCAGATTGTTCAGCGGGACCGTCATGCAGAGTTTTTTACCACGTTGGCGATCATTGCATCTTCGTTGGATAAATTCGCTCAGGAGATCAGACTTTTGCAGAGGACGGAGGTCAGGGAAGCTGAAGAATATTTTTCGCCGGGGCAGAAGGGGTCTTCAGCCATGCCGCATAAACGTAATCCGGTACTTTCCGAGAATATCTCCGGCCTGTCCCGTCTGGTACGCTCGTATGCGGTTGCGGCACTGGAGGATGTCGCACTCTGGCATGAGCGCGACATCAGTCACTCCTCGGTAGAAAGAGTTATCGGACCGGATGCCACGATAGCGCTGGATTTCATGCTGAACAGATTTACAAACATGATCGACAAACTGGTGATTTATCCTGAAAAAATGCTTTACAACTTAAACATGACGCACGGGATTATATTTTCTCAAATGGTTTTACTGTCACTCGTTGAAAAGGGCCTGACCAGAGAATCGGCATACGCCATTGTACAGAATAACGCCATGAAGTCCTGGAAGGAAGGATTGGAATTTAAAACACTGCTGGAAAATGACGACACCGTTAACAAATATTTAACCGGGAAGGATTTGGCGAAGATCTTCAATTTAAACAATTTCCTGAAGAATCTGGATTTTATTTTTAAGCGTGTTTTCAAGGATAAAAAAACAGGGGCCTGATATCCGTTGCTTAAAATTTATTCCTTGATCATAAGGGTGTCTTTTTTGAATTCGTCGCGTGTGTCGGGATAATCAATATTATAGTGCAGACCGCGGCTTTCTTTCCGGGCGCGTGCGCTCATCACAATGAGTTTGGCCACCGTCGTGATGTTGCGTAATTCGGCAAGATCTTTTGTTACTTTATAATTCCAGTAATATTCGTGGATTTCCCGCTGGATCATGTCTATTCTGCGCTCGGCCCTCTCCAATCTTTTGTCCGAGCGGACAATACCTACGTAATTCCACATACATCTTCTTATTTCGTCCCAGTTGTGTGTAACGACCACGCTGTCGTCGCTTTTTGTAGTTCCGCTGGCGTCCCAGGGAGAAATCAAGACATCGCTTTCCGGCGTCCAGGGGAATGATTTAGCGATTTTTAAAAAGACGCGGTGGGAATAAACAATCGCTTCCAGCAAAGAATTGCTGGCCAGCCGGTTCGCACCGTGTAATCCGGTACACGAAACTTCGCCACAGGCGAAAAGATTATCAATGGACGTCTTGCCGTAATGGTCGACCGCGACACCACCGCAGATATAATGAGCGGCAGGGGCGATAGGAATCGGCTGAGATGTAATGTCAATGCCGTATTCCAGACATTTATGGTAAATATTCGGAAAACGATTAATCAAAAAGTTGCGGTCACGGTGGGTGATATCCAGCAGGACATATTCATCACCCGATTTCTTGATTTCGTTGTCGATGGCTTTGGCTACAATATCGCGCGGTGCGAGACTTTTCATGGGATGATATGTTTCCATAAAAGTTGATCCGTTCTTCAGTTTAAGAATTCCTCCCTCGCCACGCACGGCTTCGCTGATGAGAAACGCCTTTGCTTCCGGATGAAACAGGCAGGTGGGATGAAACTGAATAAATTCCATATTGGCGATTTTAGCTCCCGCGCGGTACGCCATGGCAATTCCGTCACCTGTCGCAATGTCCGGATTTGTTGTGATCAGATAAACTTTTCCTGCTCCTCCCGTGCATAAAATGGTATATTTTGCCCGGAAGGTATGAATTTCACAGTTGTTGATATCAAGGACATAAGCTCCCAGACAATTAATTGTAGCGCCTTTGGCGTCTTTTGGTATAATCAGGTCAATGCCGATATGGTTTTCATAAATGGCCACGTTTTCCAGTGCGGCAACTTTTTCATTCAGCGCCCGTTCTATTTCTTGGCCGGTGAGGTCCTTGGCGTGCAGCACTCTTCTGCGGTTATGGCCGCCTTCGCGTCCGAGATCGAATTGATGGGGATCTGTTTCCGATTTTGTAAAATTAACGCCCCAGTCAATAAGTTCCTGAATCCTGGGCGGTGCTTCTTTCACGATAAATTCGACTACTTCTTTATTGCAAAGACCGGCGCCGCAAATCAAAGTATCATTGATGTGATCTTCAAAGCTGTCGGTTTTATCTATAACGGCGGCAATTCCCCCTTGAGCGTAATTGGTATTTGATTCTGTTTTTTCTTTTTTTGTGACAATGGCGACACTGCCAAGGGTGGAAGCTTTGATGGCCAGGCTTAAGCCCGCAATCCCGCTGCCTAAAATAAGAAAATCTGTTTTAATTTCCATTGCTTTTCCGATCAAGTTGCGTTCAGCAAAAGTTTATTTACAAATCGCTGATGCTTTTATATAGGTATTCATTATTTTTAGCAAAGGGAAAATGAAAAGAATTATGTTAGTTCTCGGTATAGAATCATCATGTGATGAAACAGCTGCCGCCGTGATTGATGACGGTAAAATATATTCTAATATTATTTCTTCGCAGGTAGCCGTCCATTCGCCTTACGGGGGCGTGGTTCCCGAAATAGCCTCCCGCAAACACATTGAGGCCATTAATCCGGTTATTCAGAAAGCTTTGGAAGATGCCGATGTAACATTACGTGAAATCGCAGGGATTGCCGTAACCCGGGGGCCGGGTTTAATCGGATCTCTTTTGATAGGCCTGTCAACAGCCAAAGCTCTGGCCCACGCCCTTGATATTCCTCTGGTCGGCGTTAATCATCTGGAGGGGCACATTGCCGCCTCGTTCCTTTCCGAGAAGATTCCCCGGATTCCATTTATTGCTCTGGTTGTTTCCGGAGGACACACCAGTGTTTATCTGGCGAAGGATTATCAAGAGTTTGAATTACTCGGGCAGACACGTGATGATGCCGCAGGGGAGGCTTTTGACAAAGCGGCGAAACTTCTCAATCTGGGCTATCCGGGAGGAGTTGTCATTGACCGGCTTGCGAAAGCAGGAAATCCTGAAGCGATCACATTTCCCCGCGCCATGAAAGATTCTCCGGATTTCAGTTTCAGCGGTCTGAAAACGTCTCTCCTGACCATGCTGAAAAAACGTGGCTGCGAGTTCAGCCGTGATGAAATACCGGACATAGCGGCCAGTTATCAGGAAGCAATCGTGGATACGCTGGTGGAAAAAACAATTAAGGCCGCGGAAAAAAACGGTATCAATAGAATAGTTGTCTGCGGAGGAGTGGCGGCCAACAGCAGACTACGCGAAAAATTCACAATTGAAACGGACTTGCGCAACATAGAATTGTTTATTCCTCCGGTAATATTATGCACTGATAATGCGGC
>JAJFTS010000268.1 GCA_021372815.1 Deltaproteobacteria bacterium
ACTCCAGCGTTCATATCCGTCCGGTGCGTACCTGCAAAGAATGATCCGGTTTTTTATGCTGAATGACGGAGTTCTCTGTTTATTCGCGTGCAGGCATCACCCCAATGTTAACAGCCGTTCGTCGCATAAATAAACATTAAAAAATTCTTATTTCTTCCTTATTTGCTGCATATTTACCTGCTAGATAAGTAAACGTGCACAGTTTCTGTTTGCAGTTTGTTCTGTGCGATAGAAATAAAGATTGTTGGAAAAGTTACAACTTTACATGGAGTAAAGTCCCGCGGGAAATTCTTTCCTTAAATAAAAGAGGTGAAAAATTCCTTTGGTTTACCCCTTTCCCGCGGGACCTTTAAATAAAAAATTTGAGCTTTAACGGTGCCACGGTAGCATCATTGAATGGGGAATGAAAAACCGGTGTGCATAAATAAAAAAGTGTCCGGCAAGATGAACCGGACACTTTTTTATAACGATAAAATGAGAGTCTCAGCTTTTATTACAGCACTCTGACAGCTATGACTCCTTCAATTGCCTGAATTTTACCTACCAGATCCGCGCTGGTGTTGCCTTCCAGGTCGATGATGTTGTAGGCCACGTTTCCTCTGCTCTTGTTGATCATATCCGCTATATTGAGCTTATTGTCGGCGAGGAGGTGCGTGATCTTTTCGATCATGCCCGGCGTGTTCTGGTTGGCTATGGTGATTCTCTGTTTGCCCGACCTGTCAAGTAAGCACTCGGGGAAGTTGACCGAGTTCTTGATGTTTCCGTTTTCCAGAAAATCCATGAGCTGCATGGCGGCCATGATGGCACAGTTTTCTTCGGACTCATCGGTGGAAGCGCCCAGATGCGGAATGGCGATGACCTTGTCCGTCTTGATGACTTCTTCATCCGGAAAATCTGTTACGTAGCAGCCTACGATTCCGTCGGCAACGGCTTTCTTCAGAGAAGCCGTGTCCACAAGCCCGCCTCTGGCGAAGTTCAGGAGGATAACGCCCTTCTTCATAATCGCGAATTTGTCAGCATTGATGAAGCCCTTGGTGTCCTTGTTCTGAGGGACGTGAATCGTAATGTAGTCGGATTCCGCCAGCAGCCGATCAAGGCTCGGAGCCTTCTTGATGGTGCGGGACAGCTTCCAGGCTGCCTCTATAGACAGGAAGGGATCGTATCCCATGACTTCCATGCCCATGGCTTCGGCGGTATTGGCTACCATCGTGCCGATGGCGCCCAGACCCACGACGCCCAAGGTTTTGCCCTGGATTTCAGTGCCGACAAACTTTGATTTTCCTTTTTCGATAAGATCAGGCACTTTGTCGCCTTCACCCACAAGCCCCTTGGCCCAGGTAATGCCGTCTGCAACATGGCGAGCCGCCAAGATCATGCCCAGGAGAACCAGTTCCTTTACGCCATTTGCGTTGGCTCCCGGTGTATTGAAAACAACGATGCCTTTCTCTGAACATTTGTCGATGGGAATATTGTTGACGCCGGCGCCGGCGCGGGCGATGGCTTTCAGACTTGACGGCAGGGTCATTTCTTTCATTTCCTTGCTTCTCACCAGGATGCCGTCCGGATCGGGAATATCAGTGCGATATTCATACTTATCCGAAAAAAGGCTTAAGCCCTTTTCCGAAATTTTGTTTAACAGATCAATACGATACATAAATACCTCCTACTCCTTTCCATTCTTTATTTATTGTGAGAGTACTCCGATAACATAGAATACCTGATTTTGTGCCATCATCACCCAAAACAATTTGTTCTCAAGGTATTGTTAAGAACTTCCGTTTTGCCAGAAAGAGTATAAATTGGGCGTTTACGCGTGTCAAGGAAATCTTAATGACACTCGCTGAAAACGAATGAAATGAAGTTTGAAGCGTAAGGTGAACTATCCCCGAAGCGTAGCGCCGTGGGATAATGAGTACATCTGGTATTGCGCATAACCCCACGGGATGGGGACTTGCCTGATAACCATGGCTCAACAGCCTATGTTTTGTCGCGATAAAAACTATCCCTGTCAGATAAAAACTATCCCTTGACAAGCAAGAACAGCCCTCCTATACTTTTTCAGTAATCGAAGCCGATAGCGTCAGGTATCGGCGAAAAGGGAGATTTCACATGTGTAAAGAATACATATCAGGAACATTTTGCATCGACATCAAGTGCCCCCAGCATAAGGTTCTGGATGGACTCGATGGAAAAGCTTACATTAAAAAGAAACAGGTACACTGTAAGGCCTGTTCCGCCTGGCGTTTTTTCAATTGGATGAAAGACAATGAATGGCGTATCGTCCGCATACAGCCTGAGATGTCCAACAAACAGCTTGCTGCCATGATCAAGGGAATCGATCCAGTCCGGGTTGAGGATTTAACCGAAGACGAAATTTTGTGCCTATAGAGTGATCTTGCAATCCTCTTTCCCTGCCCCCTCTTTAGAAAAAAGGGGGTCGCTCAGTGAAGTTTCCTGGGTATTTCCTCTCAGGTCATCTACGACCAGAATGACAGTCTAAGACGGATATTTTTTTCAATTATTTCCCTCAGCTTAAACTTTTGAATCTTGCCGCTGGCCGTCATCGGATAGCTGTCCACAAATTCCCAATACTTCGGAATTTTGTGACGGGCGATTTTACCCTTGCAAAACTCGATGAAATCTTCAGCCGAAGCCGTTTTTCCCGTCTTGAGCTGAACAGCCGCTAAAACCTGTTCGCCATATTTCTTATCGGAAATGCCGATAACCTGGACATTCATCACTTCGGGGTTTTTATAGAGAAATTCCTCCAACTCCCGTGGATAGATATTTTCACCGCCGCGGATAATCATGTCTTTAATCCGTCCGGTAACCTTGAAATAACCGTTTTCATCCACTTCACCCAAATCTCCTGTATGGAGCCAGCCCTCCTTGTCGATGGCCTCTGCTGTTGCCTCCGGCATTTTATAATATCCCTTCATCACG
>JAJFTS010000272.1 GCA_021372815.1 Deltaproteobacteria bacterium
AACTTCGGATATTTAGAAAAAAGTATACGAAGGAAAGAGTTGAATTTAGACATTTTGAAGCACAGAGGTTAGCCGCTAAGTACTTTATGGTCTTGGTGGCTTTTTTATTGTGAGACTCAAATTTCAAAAATAAAGTATTGAAATTTGTAAGTCGTAGTGAGTCCCCAATTTCAGAAGCTAAGCGCATAACCTGAAGGTCATCTAAGACTGAAATTTGTTGGACGAACTATCCAATCCCGATATCGGGATTGGGAACAATCCCGCAAAACGGGGGTATTATAACCGTGAGTTCTGTCATCGTGCTGATTCGACTTTTGAAAATTTATGAAAGGAGGATTAGAACTATGTCAGAAGGTAAAGTAAAGTGGTTCAACGAAAGCAAGGGCTTCGGCTTCATCGAGAATGAAGAGGGCGGCGATGTTTTTGTGCACTTCAGTTCAATTCAGGGCGACGGTTTCAAGACATTAAATGAAGGCCAGCGCGTAAGTTTTGATATTGCTAAGGGCAAAAAAGGCAATGAAGCAACAAACGTCAGAGCTATCTAGTAATGACACTCACTGATAGTGAGCCAAACTGAAAACGAATCCCGACAAGTCGGGATGAAGTTTGAAGCGCAAGGCAAACTATACCAGGTGCAAAGCGCCGTGGTAAAACGACTGAAATGAAATTCGAAGCGTCAGTGAAATCATCCCCTGAACGAAGCGAATGGGGATTTTATACTCGTTGATAATGAGATTGAGCACCCCGGTGTGAGGAATCATGCCGGAGTGCTTTTTTTTACTATATTGAAAATCAACATTTTTAAAGGATATCCTTACGGCAGATAATCTTATACAAGTACTGGCAGATGCTGTTCAAAAAAACACCGGGCGCATTGCTTTAATCAGCGGAAAGCAATATGTCACTTTTGGACAGCTGAATCGGGCAGTAAATGCTATTGCCGGTTTGATTAAACAATCAGGTATTGGCGAGGGAGATAAGGTGGCGCTCATGCTCCCCAACATTCCGGAATTTTTTTACAGTTATTTCGGGGTGCTTAAAACCGGAGCAATTGTTGTTCCTCTGAATACGTCTTCTACGCCATATGAACTGACCTATCTGTTGAATAATTCTGATTCAAAAATATTAATCACACAGGAATCTCAAGTAAAAAAATATCAGGACATTAAGGATAAACTTTTTTCCTGTCATCAAGTCATTTCGATAGATTCGTTAAATCAAAACGAAGAGCTTCTTACAGGAACTGACGGCGAAGATTCGCCTTCAGCGAAAATTGATCCGGAAGATCCGGCCGTAATAATATATACGGCGGGATTAACCGGTAAATCTATGGGAGCGGTGCTCACTCATCATAATTTGTGTTCACAACTCGATATGATCCAACCTGTTTTTCGAAGAATGCCTGACGATATCGGACTTTCTCTAATCCCTTTGTTCCATTCTTTCGGAGCCACCGTGAACATGCTTAACGTCATTCAGGCGGGTTGTTCTACCGTCATGATGGACCGATTAACCATGGATGGTCTTTTTTCCGCTATCGAGAGAGAAAAAATTACTTATATCGCAGCCGTTCCCCGTCTCTATCTAGGCATGATCTTTTATGAAAAAGCATCCAAATATAATTTGAGCTCTTTGAAACTTTGCGTCACCGGCGGTTCAGCCATGCCTCCCGATTTTATACCTGTTTTCGAGCAAAAATTCGGGGTACGTATTCTGGAAGGCTATGGCCTTACGGAAGCGTCGCCAGCCTGTTCTTTCAACAGGCTTGAGTGCGTCGCAAAACCCGGATCCATCGGCACCTCTCTAACCGGCGTTAATATAAAAATTGTTGATGAACATGGCTGCGAACTTCCCCGTAATGAAATCGGAGAATTGATCGTTAAGGGCAATAATGTAATGAAGGGATATTATAAAAACGAAGCGGCCACAGCCGCCGTTATCAAAGATGGCTGGCTCCATACCGGAGATCTGGGTAAAATGGACGAAGAAAATTACATTTTTCTGACGGGACTCAAAAAAAGAATGATTATCACCAACGGATTCAATGTTTATCCGCGAGAAGTGGAAATGGTTATAAACATGCATCCGGCAATACAGGTTTCTCAGGTATTGGGGAAGAAAGATTTGATGCGCGGTGAAGTAGTAAAAGCGCATATTGTCTTGAAAAAAGGACATTCCGCCGAAGAAAAAGAAATAATGCGTTATTGCAAAACATATCTCTCCCCTTATAAAGTTCCGCGCGAAATTGAGTTCGTAAAAGAAATTTCCGATTCAGCAGATATCGAATCGGACGGATCAAACTAGACTACAGTTTTTTAAAATCGGCAATCAGCGGCAGTCGCCCTTATCTTGAGCAGATTTCAATATTCCGCAGTTTCCCAGTTCACAGGCCCTGTGAGCATCGCGGCAGCCGAGCTCTTTGTTGCCCTGCTCCAGATAAACAACGCCTCTCTTATAAAAAGCATCGGCATCATCCGGTTTCAGGCGGATAGCTTCGTTGAAGTCCTCAATAGCCCTCCGATAAAAGCCCAGTTTTGCGCAGACAACGCCTCTGTTGTTGTACAAATCAGCTTGATCCGGATTCAGTTGAAGGGCTTTATTAAAGTCTTCAAAAGCAAGCCTGTTTTGGCCAAGATGGGAATAGACGATTCCCCGGTTGCCGTAAGCGTCGGCATAATCCGGCTTTCGTTCAATGGCTTGATTTAAATCATCAAGCGCTTTCTGATAAAGGCCGAGTCGTGAGTAAGCAATCCCGCGGTTGTTGTACACCAGGATATGATCCGGCATCAGAGACTTTATATCAAGCGCTGCGTTATACTGCGCAACAGCTTCCTCGATTTTGCCCTCAGCAACCAGAGCCAGTCCCAGATTGTTATGCGCCAAATAGTTGTTCTTCGTGACCCGCAATGTATGATTGAAAAGTTCCATGCCGTTTTTCCAGTAGGAGCATTGCTGCCAGGTCCAGAATGCCAGTAATGAAAGAAAAAGTATTCCCACGGGCCATACAACTTTTTGGCGAACATTTTCTCTCTTAAATAAAAGCGGCACGCCCCAGGCCAGCATAATCCCCACACCGATTAAAGGCAGATAAGTATAACGATCCGCCATCGCCTGTTTACCTACCTGAATGATTCCAATAACCGGCAGGATGGTTATCGCGTACCACATCCACCCTGTAAATAAAAAAGGCAGGCGTTTGATCATTAAGACAGCCATGATGCTGATAAATAGGATCAGCATAATGGCTCCAAAAAATTGCCATACGGAAATCTGAAGAGGAAAAGGATAAAAGACAGCCAGTTCACGAGGCCAGAATGTCTTAGCCAGGTAGGTCACAAAAGAAACCAGCGCATTGTTTATTCTGGAACCGAGGGGATAATTTATTGCAGTCGGATTATACTGAGCAAGATACGCCGCGACCGAAAAAACAGCGGATAAAACAAAAAAAGGTGCTTTTTCCTTCAACTGCCATAAAAACAAATTGCTTTTTTGCGATTCAAAGCGTTTCAGAGGCCAGTAATCCAGAAGAATCATAATGACAGGCAGAGTGACGACCACGGGCTTGCTCATCAGCGCCAATACAAAACCACAAAGAACAAGCAGATATCTTTTTATAGTGGGGTTCTCCACATAAGAGACATAAAGACACAAGGTCAGCATCCAGAAAAAAGCGCTCAGGACGTCTTTGCGTTCGGCAATCCAGGCGACCGATTCCACATGCAGAGGGTGCAGTGCGAAGAAGGCGGCGACAAAAGCGCTGGGCCAGAGTGCTTCGGTCATGCGGTGGAAAAGCCGGAATAAAAGCAGCGTGCTCAGGATGTGCAGGATGAGATTGGTCATGTGATAACCGCCGGCATTCAATCCGTAAAGTTCGTAATCGAACATCAGAGAAAGCCAGGTCAGAGGATGCCAGAATTCGGCGTAGGTAGTAAAAAACGACCAGAAAAGATTTTCCGGGGTCATGCCGGATTGAACACGACTGTTCAGGGTAACGTAAACTCCATCATCGATATTAACAAAATCAAATTGATGCACCTGCCCGTAAACGGCGAGCGTGGCCAAGATCAGAAAAATGTAAACAATCAGTTTCTGTTTGCTGAGGCTGATATTTATTTTATGCGGCATGACTTCATTTATCTAAAGATCGTCCGGTTTTGTCAAGGAATATTGAATTTATTAAAAGAAGGGAGGGTATAAAATACCTGACTACATCACGGGTATGAGTTGCATAACATCGACTTATTCCCACGTTCCTAACCAACTGCGCTGGTGGAATTGTTCCTCTTGCGCTTCGAGCTCCATTTCATTTGCTCTCAGCGAGAGTCACAATCGCTTCGCTCCTGGGATACCACGGATATCTTCGATATCCTCCGCCTTCGGCGGGATAATTCGTCCATCAAATTTCAGTTCGCCGTGTTTCTGAAATTTGGGACTCACTAGTTCGGTTTACGCTTTAATGAACCTTGACTATAGTCTTAGAGTGAATTATCCAGCCACCTTCAGGTGGCAGGGACAACCTACACTTCGTTTGTTTTCAGCGAGTCTCATTAAAAATCCCCGGCCTGAGGAAGGCCGGGGATTCATCACACATTATTTAACCAGTTTCAGATAATTTTTGACCAGATATTCCGCGGTTTGCAGAGCGCCTTTGGCCGCGCCCAGTTTGGTGTTATGCGCCAGGCAGACATACTTGATTCCGTTTTCGATAATCGGATCCTTGCGGATTCTTCCGACGGTGACGGTCATTCCGCCGCCCTTATCCCGGTCCATACGGGGCTGAGGACGGAAAGGATCGTCAGTGACATCGATCAAATGCGCAGGCGAACTGGGCAGATGCAGTTCGGCAAAGTCCTTGCCGTATTCCATCATCGCCTTTTTGACATCTTCCGGCGAACATTTTTTCCTGGTCTGCACAAACGCGCAAACGGTGTGACCGTCCAGCACCGGCACACGGGTGCAGGTCGCGGTAATGCCGAATGCGGCGTTCTTAATCGACTTGCCGGTAAATTTCCCCAGAATCTTCTGCGGTTCGGTTTCCACCTTGGGCTCTTCGCCGGAAATGTAGGGAACGATGTTTTCCGTCATATCCATCGCCGAAAGACCGGGAGTCCTGCCGGCTCCGGACATCGCCTGAAGCGAGATCATAACAACCTGTTTGACACCGAAGTTGTCCAGAATCGGCTTTAAGGAAACAACCAGTCCGGCGATGGTGCAGTTGGATTTGGGCGAAATGAAACCCTTCCAGCCGCGGTTCTTCTGCTGCACAGCCAGTAGAGCCGCATGATCCATATTCACGCCGCCGACCAGAATAGGCGTGTCAGCTTCATAGCGAAACGCCGATGCGGTGCTGATGACCGGCGTGGTTTTTGCGTATTTGGGTTCCAGTTCCTTGGCCGGTCCCGCGTCCATGGTTGAAAAAATGATGTCCACGGATTTTGGATCGAAACTTGCCGCTTCCTCGACAACCATATTAGCGATGTGCGCGGGAAGCTCCTCCGGGCACCACCAGCGGATCGAACCGTTGGCGTCCCTCAGGGCGTCTATATATTTCTTATCAGCCGAGCGCTCCGAAGCAACAAGCTTGGTAATTTTGAACCAGGGATGTCCGAGCAGACTGACGATAGCCTGCTGACCGACAATTCCGGTTGCGCCGACAATACCGATTTTTAACATTTTTTAACGACCTCCATTTAAGTGATAGGATTATTTGTTTTCAATATTCTTAAGCAAAATGGATCTTGCTTTTTCAACATCGGCCGCAATCTGCATCTTCAATTTTTCGGGACTGTCAAATTTGACAATGTCCCTCAACTTCTCCACAAACTCCGTATTCAACCTTTTGCCCCTGAGATCACCGGAAAAATCAAGCAGGTGAACCTCAAAAGTAAAGGTATAATCAGCAAAGGTCGGTTTTTCGCCGATATTTAAAGCCGCCAAATAACGTTTACTTTCCACATCCACAAAAGCCGCATAAATACCGGCAGGTGGCAGTAATTCCTTTTCCGGCTCAATGTTGGCCGTAGGAAAACCAAGTTTAACTCCTCTTCCAAAACCGGTCACAACTTTACCGGCAACATTATAATACCTTCCCAACAGACTTTTGACCGTTTTGAAATCGCCATTGAGAATCAATTTCCTGACCAGTGTACTGCTGATAATATTCTCGCCGGATTTAACAGCGTCAACAACCTCCACCGCGAAACCCATTTCCTTTCCGCGGGAAATCAGATAATCGCTGTTGCCTTTCTTGCCCTGGCCGAAAGTGTAATCATGACCGACAATTATTTTTTTTATCGCCAGTTTTTGCCCGAGAAACTCATGGACAAATTCCTCGGCGGTTATCCGGGAATAATCAAGAGAGAAAGGAATAACCAAAACACCGTCAATCCCGCAATCTTCCAATAACTTCAGTTTTTCTTCCAACGTGGTAATGAGATAAAAGGGCCTTATGCCCGGATGAAGAATCATTTTGGGATGCGGATCGAAGGTAATAACCAGCGATTTTGCTTCGGCTTCCCGCGCTTCGGAAGCAAGTTTACTGCAGATGAACCGGTGGCTTAAATGCACGCCGTCAAAGTTGCCGATCGTGACAAATGACCCGCGAAAATCTTTGCTTATATTTTCTATTCCTTTAAAAATAACCATTTTTCTCAATAACTAAAATATTCAACACGACAACATAACATTTTGGGTATTAAATTCAAGCTCATTTTATCTTGACAAGACCATGCCGATCGGTATAGTGAACACTTTGCGTGCCGAAGTGGCGGAATTGGTAGACGCGCTAGGTTCAGGGTCTAGTGGGCGTGCGCCTGTCCGGGTTCAAATCCCGGCTTCGGCACCATAAAATACACAAAGGGTGAGCGACTTTTCGTCTGCTTAAAAACCCCCTTCTATTTCCTTTTGTGTAGTTTTCATTTTCTCTAATTATTTACCATTATTAACGACGTTTTAACAATTTAATTCATTTTTCAAAAGATGGGTCGGGCCGGCTGCTTTTTTAAAATGTAGGTTTGTAAAATGGCCTGTTAAGATTTTTTAACGATTAAATTATTCAGACATTGATTAAAATGAAAAAAACTTTTTTATCATGTGTCTCAATATTTCTGGTAGTCTCACCGGTTATTCTAATCTTTCTGTGGCATTTTTATAATCTGGGCTGGCCCAACGACGACGCGGCGCAATACATGAAAACCGCTTATGAGCAATACCTTACCTTTCAAAACGGCTCTTTGTCTGACGGGCTTAAGGCTCTGTATCAAATTCGCGGCTGGCGGCCGATTTTGTTTCCTGTGCTGGCCACTCCTTCTCTCTTGTTATTCAAAGGCAATATCCTGGCGGCAACGGGAACAACGCTGGTCATTTGCGTCCTCGTTTGCCAGATTTACATCTACGCCATTGCCAGGCGTTATCTTGATTCATTTCGGGCATCATTAGCCGCCGCATTTGTCGGCTCCTCTCCGGCAATTATGTTATCCGGCAGGGTCTTTTTTTCCGAAATAGCCTGGCTGGCCTTTTTTGCCGGGTTTGTTTTCCATCTTCTG
>JAJFTS010000276.1 GCA_021372815.1 Deltaproteobacteria bacterium
AAAGGCAATAAATTATTGTCTGGAAGCGGGAAAAATAAGCAGCGAATCCCTGGACTATGTTGCCTTTTATGATAAACCCTTCATTAAATTCGAACGTATTTTGGAAACTTACCTGGCTTTCGCCCCTTTCGGAATTCGATCATTTGTCATGGCCATTCCTCTCTGGATAAAACAAAAGCTGTGGATGAAGGAATTCATTAAAAAACAGTTAGGATATGAAGGAAAAATAATTTTTCCGGAACATCATGAATCTCACGCTGCCTCTGCTTTCTTTGCCTCGCCTTTTCCCGAAGCGGCATTTCTGACAATAGACGGCGTCGGGGAATGGACAACGACCAGTTACGGCATCGGGGAAAAAAATCAAATCGAAATCCTTTCCGAAATCCACTTTCCGCATTCCCTGGGCCTTCTTTATTCGGCATTTACTTATTACACCGGTTTCAAAGTCAATTCCGGTGAATACAAGGTTATGGGACTGGCGCCTTATGGTCAACCTAAATATACGGATTTGATCCTTTCGGAATTGATTGATTTAAAGGAAGATGGCTCATTCAAGCTGAATATGGAATACTTCAACTATGGCGTTGGTCTGACCATGACCAACAAAAAATTTGACAAACTTTTCGGCGGACCTCCCCGCAAACCGGAATCGAATGTTACCCAGCGAGATATGGATCTGGCCCGTTCCGTTCAGGACGTTACGGAAGAAGTGATGCTGCGGATGGCCCGCCACATCTATAAAGAAACAAAACAAAAGAATCTTTGTCTGGCGGGAGGCGTGGCTCTTAACTGTGTGGGTAATGGAAAAATTCTGCGGGAAGGACCTTTTGAGAACATATGGATACAGCCGGCTGCCGGTGATGCAGGGGGCGCCCTCGGCGCGGCGCTTTTTGTCTGGTATCAGTATCTGAACAATCAAAGGAAGGCAGACGGTCAAAAAGATTTCATGAAATCGTCTTGTCTTGGCCCTGAGTATCGTGATGATCAAATTCTCCAGTATCTGAAAGTTAATGATATTCCTTATGAAAAATTTTCTATTGAAGAAATGCCTGCCAGAATCGCCGATCTGATAGCCGGAGAAAAAACAATCGGATGGTTTCAGGGAAGAATGGAATTTGGACCCCGGGCGCTGGGCGCTCGTTCCATCATCGGCGATGCCCGTTCGCCCGGCATGCAGGAAATCATGAACCTTAAAATAAAATTCCGGGAAAGTTTCCGTCCTTTTGCACCCAGCGTACTTAGAGAAAAAGCAACAGATTTCTTTGAGATTGACAGTGAAAGTCCCTACATGCTAATAGTCGCGCCGGTTAAAGAGAATATCCGCAGGGCAATGACTAAGGAAGAGCAGGGATATTTCGGACTGGATAAATTGCATGTTATTCGTTCGAGCATACCGGCGGTAACACACGTAGACTACTCAGCCAGAGTACAAACAGTAACCAGAGAAAGCAATCCAACATACTACGAAATGATAAATAAATTTGCAGAGAAGCATAAATGTCCGGTCATTATTAACACATCCTTCAATGTCCGGGGCGAACCTATCGTTTGCACGCCGGAAGATGCTTATCTGTGTTTTATGAGAACCAATATGGATTATCTGATTATGGGCACTTATCTGTTAAGCAAAGTAAATCAAAAGCCACTAAGTAATGATATTAACTGGCAAAGAAAATACGAAAACGACTAGCGCCATGGCGATTATTGAAGAAATTAAAAACATTAAGGGAAACAAATCCGACTGGAAAAAATTCGGGATTACGATGAGCATCATCCTGGCGGTGATCGGTCTTTTCCTGTTCTGGAAAAAAAATATTTACTTTGAATATTGTTTTTTTCTGGCCGTAGCTTTTTTGTTTCCCGGGTTAATTCTGCCCTCCATCCTCAAACCTGTTTATAAAGCATGGATGACTCTCTCCGTCGTTATGGGTTTCATTATGACCAAAGTCATCATGATTATAATCTTTTATTTGATCGTCGCTCCTATCGGGTTAATCGCTCGCGTTACGGGGAAAAAATTCCTCGATATGAAGATTAACAGGAATGCAAAAAGTTACTGGATCGCCAGAGAAACCGTGGCCAGGGTCAAAGCCGATTACGAAAAACAATTTTAATTAAAATTAATTTTAACGAGGGGTACGCCGTCATGAGTAAATTATCAATAATGTCAGAGTTATGGGAATTTTTAAAAGTCAGAAAAAAATGGTGGCTTTTCCCCATCGTGTTTTTCCTGCTGCTGATCGGCGCGATGCTTTTTTTGGCCGAAGGATCAGCGGTGGCGCCCTTTATCTACACATTATTTTAATTTTTGCCGAAGAGATTGTATATGCCAAATCCCGAAAAATTATCCGTACGGGGAAAAATTACACATTTATTCATCAATTTATTATTAGTAATTTTTTCTCTTTGCATTGTCCTGGTTATAGCAGAAATATCCCTGCCGCTGTTGAAAATCCGCACTATCGAAGAGGCCGTTTACCAGGCCAGAAGACCTGTAGTACAAGGCATCTATGGCGCTTACCATCCCCAACTTTATTATACCCTGCAAAAAAATCTGCGGAATATTCATTTATTCTATCCGGGACAACTTGATTATATGCTGGATACTAACGATAACGGCTTCCGTGGGCTTAATTGGGATTTGTCCGCACGCCGGAAAAATGTTGTTATTCTGGGAGATTCATTTGCTTTCGGGTGGGGTGTCCAGTGGGATCAAACCGTGGGAAAACTTCTGGAAAAGAAACTTCAGGAAAAGGATCCGGCTTATCAGGTAATCAATCTGGCCATGCCGGGCTGGGATATTGATACGATTATCCGATCGTTTGAATTATATAAAGAGGCGCTTAAACCTGTTGCGGTTGTTTATGTTTTTTGTCCCAACGATTTATTGGCAAATATTAATAAAATATCCGAAAATGAGTACGATATTGCATATCATCCGAAGCCGGATGCGGAAAATAATTACAAGGCAATGGTCGCGCGTCAGCAGCCCGGTTATTGGTCGTGGAATAAATTTTACCGCAGTTCATACTGCAAGGCTTACCATGCCCGCATCATCAGACCGACATTCAGCAAAAGAATCCGCGCTTCTCTAAGCATAGACAAGGCTCCGGCTGGTTTTGATTTTCTCCCACCCCTTGATCCACCGGCCGAAAACACGCTCGATAAAGACCATCAGCAGTTTGCATTATATTGTCTTAACCGTCTGCTAAAGGATGCGGGCACCAGCCGCTTGTACCTTATAGATACGTCCGACAAGTCCATTTTGTATCGGAAAGATACAGCCGATAACCGAAGATGGCTTCTACGTGAGTTTAGTGAGAAAAATAAGCAAGCCGTTTCCTTTATCGATTTTGAAAGTTTTGTCCGAAAGACACCGGATGGACGTAAGTTTTATCTGGATTATGACGACCATTGGTCTGCGGCAGGTCACGCTTCAGCAGCCGATATGATGTGGAAAGAAATGTCCGAAAAAATATAGGACTTAAAAAATATTTTTAACTTGAGAAAGGAGTAAATAATGAAAGAAGTAGTAATTATAAGCGGCGCCAGAACCGCTGTGGGGAAATTTGGCGGAGCGCTCAAGGGCGTTAAGACCGTTGACCTCGGAGCACTGGTTATAAAAGAAGCCTTGAAGCGCGCCGGCTTAAGACCGGCAATTAATGATTTTTTAAAAAGCTGCCGTCCGGACGCCTTGGGCAATTTTGAAATGACGGATATTAACAAGAAATTTTACGACTATGATGCAGCTCTGAAGCCGGTTTATGTTGATGAAGTCATCATGGGCAATGTTTTGCAGGCGGGACAGGGACAAAATGTCGGCAGACAAGCCTGTATTACAGCCGGCCTTCCGGAAGAAACTCCTGCCTATACAGTAAATAAAGTTTGTGCTTCGGGCATGAGGGCAATCGCCACGGCAGCTCAATCAATTATGGCCGGAGATGCTGAAATTGTTGTCGCCGGCGGTATGGAGAATATGAGCAACGCACCTTTTGGTCTGCCGAATGCCCGTTTTGGATATCGTATGAGTATGCCTTATGGCCAGATTACCGACCTGATGGTTTATGACGGCCTTTTTGAAATTTTCAATGGTTATCATATGGGTATGACGGCGGAAAATTTAGCGGCGCTCTATAAGATTTCCCGTCAGGAGCAGGATGAGTTTTCTTTGAGAAGCCATCAAAGGGCAAGAGCCGCCATTGCCAACGGAAGTTTCGCCGAAGAAATTGTCCCGGTACTCATCCCCCAGAAGAAGGGCGATCCAACGGTGTTTGCCGTCGACGAAGGCCCCATGGATACAAGCCTGGAGAAGATGGCCAAACTGCCGACTATTTTCAAAAAAGACGGCACGGTCACGGCGGCCAACTCCTCCGGAATTAACGATGCCGCGGCTGCCGTGTTGGTGATGAGCGCGGAAAAAGCGAAAGAACTGGGGTTGAAACCTCTGGCCAAGATTAAGGGATATGCCACCGGCGGTGTTGATCCTGCGTATATGGGGCTCGGACCGATTCCGGCAACACGCAAACTCTTCAAGAAACTGAACATCACCATGAAGGATATTGACCTGGTGGAACTCAATGAAGCCTTCTCCGTTCAGGCGTTGGCCTGCATGAGAGAGCTCGGCATTGACGGCGACAAGTGCAATCTCTTAGGCGGCGGTGTTTCTCTGGGACACCCGATCGGCTGCACCGGCGCCCGTATCACCTATTCACTGGCGATGCAGATGAAAAAGAAGAACCTGAAAATGGGTCTGGCTTCCCTTTGCATCGGCGGCGGCATGGGAATGTCCATTGTTCTGGAAAGTGTTTAACAAGAATTAAACCGGACAAAAAGGGGTGGACGTTTCCACCCCTTTTTTCTCTGATTTTTACCATCGCAAATTAACTTGGATCTATTTTCATCCGGCAGGCGAAGCTTTCGTTATTGTGCCGTAACATCTCTCTTCTTGACCAAGTATTTACTTTGCTCTATAAAGAAATCCATGAAAAGTTCCATTTGAAATGGATCACCTAAGGAGTAAAGCAATGTCATTACATCTCAACAAATTAAAATCTTTTCACGGGAGAAAAGGCCCCGTATTATTGATTATCATGGACGGTATAGGAATAGGCAAAGCAGACGACTCAAATGCCGTTTACAGGGCCAATACCCCTAATCTCGATAAATTATTCAAATCCGATCTGTATGCCCAGCTGAAGGCTCACGGTACGGCCGTCGGACTGCCGTCAGATGACGATATGGGCAACAGCGAGGTAGGACACAATGCCATGGGGGCCGGCAGAGTTTTTGATCAGGGCGCCCGTCTTGTCAATTCGGCGCTCAAAACAGGGAGGATCTTTCAGTCCGGAGTCTGGGACAATATAACCAAGCGTGCCCAAAAGGGGGGAACAGTCCATTTCATCGGATTGCTTTCCGACGGAAATGTTCACTCGCATATCGAACAGCTGTTCATCATGATCGACAAGTGTGCCGAGCAAAAATTTGAGAGAGTCAGGATCCATCCCCTTCTCGACGGCAGGGATGTGGGTGAAAGGTCGGCGTTGGATTATGTTATTCCCACCGAAGAAAAACTAAAAAAGATTTCACGGGAAAAAGGCTTCGATTACGCCATCGCCTCGGGAGGCGGGCGCATGAAGGTCACCATGGACCGTTACAATTCCGACTGGAATATCGTAAAAAGGGGATGGGACGCCCATGTCCTGGGAATAGGCAGGACATTTTCCTCTGCATCCGAGGCGGTAAAAACTTTTTACGCAGAAGATCCGAAGGCAACGGATCAGTATCTCCCTGCGTTCGTCATCACCGACAGTTCGGGAACGCCCGTTGGCCCCATTCGTGACGGCGATGCTGTGATTCTTTTCAACTTCCGGGGTGACCGGGCTATTGAGATATCCAGAGCCTTCTCCGAAAAGGATTTCACTGAATTCGACCGGGGACCTCTTCCAGATATATTTTATGCAGGCATGATGGAGTACGACGGCGATGCCCATATCCCGCCCCATTTTCTTGTGCAGCCGCCGGCTATTGACCGCGTCATCAGCGAGTACCTTTGCGCGGAAAAGGTCAAAACCTTTGCCGTCTCCGAAACCCAGAAATACGGCCATGTGACTTATTTCTGGAACGGCAACCGTTCCGGTTACATCAACGAATCGCTGGAAAAATACGTGGAGATCCCTTCCGACAGGATTGAGTTCGACCGCGCCCCGCAGATGAAGGCCAGAGAAATTAATGATAAAGTCATCGAACTGTTAAAGAGCGGCGATTACAAATTCGGCAGGACGAATTTCCCGAATGGCGACATGGTCGGACATACCGGCGTGATGGATGCGGCCATTATTGCGGTGGAAACAGTGGACAAATGCGTTGGAGAACTGCTGGCTGTCATCAAGGAACTGGGAGGCATTGCCGTAATCAGCGCGGACCACGGCAACGCGGATGAGATGTTCACAATCGACAAAAAGGGCGTAAAATCGGTAAAGACCGCGCATTCCCTGAATCCCGTTCCCTTTATCATCTATGATCCCCTGTATCAGGGGGAATACCGGATGGCGGATCTTAAAGAAAAAGGCTTGTCCAATATTGCGGCGACTCTTCTGAATCTTCTGGGGTATGAGAAACCGGAGGATTACGATCCGTCACTGATAGAAATGACTTGATAACAGTTCAACGTTCTCCCACGGCGCTTAGCGCCTGGGATAGTTCCCAATCCCGAATAATCGAGATTGGATAGTTCAACTAACCAATTCCGATGCGATTCGCTTTCGGAATTGGAGTTTCACTACCACTTACGTTTCGTGCTTCATCCCGACTTGTCGGGATTCGCTCTCAACGAGTGTCACTATATGTTCTACGTTATATTTTTTAACGTTGAACCTGGAACATTGAACTTTATTTACCAGGGAAGGATTGACAACCATCTGTATTTCCGTATATAGTGCCGGTAAGAAAACTTCCCAAAATACTACTGGAGGTAAAGCACATGGCTGAAGTCAAGCAGGAACAGCCGGCTGCAGAAAAAAAGGACGAGCCCATAACCCTGACAGAGAAAATAGTCACGGCGATACTGATCGCTTATGTGATCTCGCTCATCTGGCTGGCGGGAAGCTCACACTGGTTCGGAATTTGGTAACCATAGAAAAAGTTCAACGTTCCATGTTCAGGGTTCAAAGTTTTCTAACCTGGAACGTTGAACTTTGAACTTTTTTACTTTCCTATAAACGTCGGTTTTCTCTTTTCCAGAAACGCCTTCATACCTTCTTTTTGATCCTCGGTGCTGAAACACTGCACGATGCAGGCTATTTCCAGCTTGTTGGCGTTATCCAGCGACAGATCATAACCGTAATTGATAGCGTCCTTGGCCACTTTCATGGCAAAAGACGGCATCCTTGTCAACTTCTTGGCAAATTTTCTGGCTTCTTCCAGAAGATTTTCCGGCGGAATGACTCTATTGACCAGGCCTATTTCATAGGCACGCTGGGCGTTAATCTGTCCGCCGCCCAGAATCAGTTCCTTGGCAATACCCATTCCCACCAACCTGGGCAGACGCTGGGTTCCGCCCCATCCGGGAATAACACCGATTAAAATTTCCGGCTGGCCGAAAACGGCTTTCTCCGACGCGAACCGGATATCACAGGACATCGCGAGTTCCGTTCCTCCGCCCAGCGCAAAACCATTGACGGCGGCGATAGACGGCTTCGGCATGGTTTCAATCAGTCTGAATGTACGATGCCCCAATTCCATCACGGCAACCATTTCCACGGATGTGGAATTTTGCATGCGCGCGATATCCGCCCCGGCCACGAAAGCCTTGTCTCCCGCACCGGTCAAAATCAGCGCTTTGATTTTTTCATCTTTCTCGCAGATGGTTACCGCGTCCAGAAGTTCCGTCAACACATCCGTATTTAAGGCGTTTAACACTTTAGGTCTGTTAAATGTTATTGTTGCAATTTCCTCTTCAACGCTAAAAAGTATGTCTTTGTATTCCATTGTCTCCTTCTTTCTTGTGGAAATGCCGGAATGCGACGCATCGCCTTCCGGCATTCACAGTTTTTTATTAACCTTTTCTTTTCTTTAATTCTTCCGCACGCAATTCCTTGCGCAGGACCTTGCCTACGGTGCTCTTGGGCAGTTCTTTGCGGAACTCAACTTCCGTCGGCAGCTTGTAGGCCGCCAGGTGACCCTTGCCGTACTCGATCATTTCTTCAGCCGTCGCCGTCTGACCTTCCTTGAGAACGATGAAGAGTTTCACGTTCTCTCCGCGTTTTGAATCGGGTATGCCGATGGAGCAGGCTTCCTGAACTTTCGGATTGGTGTAATAAATTTCATCGATGTCACGGGGATAAACGTTGTAGCCGCCGGAGATGATCATATCCTTCTTGCGGTCCACGATATAAAAATATCCGTCTTCATCCATGGTGGCGATGTCTCCCGTGTACATCCAGCCGTCTTTCAGAACATTGGCTGTCTCCTCGGGCATTCCTTTATACCCCTTCATGACCTGGGGTCCCTTCACAATCAGTTCCCCGGGTTTTCCAATCGGCATGTCCGTCACACCGTCATCCAGATCGACGATCCGGGCCAGCGTATCAGGTGCGGGAAGGCCGATGCTGCCAACCTTCTGTTTGCCGTTAAACGGATTCATATGCGTCACCGGACAGGTTTCCGTCATACCGAAACCTTCGGAAATGAATGCGCCGGTTTGCTTCTGGAATTCCTGAATGACCTCCACCGGAAGCGGCGCGCTGCCGGAAAAAGCTCCCCTGAGGCAGCTCATGTCCGTTTTCTTTAAATCGGGATGATTCAACATGCCGATAAACATCGTCGGCACAAGAGGGGCAAAAGTCGGCTTGTATTCCCGGATCGCTTCCAAAAGCGGTTGGGGCTGCGGCCTGGGAATCAAAATCTGATTCCATCCCATCTGAACGGCATTGTTCATGGAACAGGACATGCCGAAAACATGAAAATACGGCAAAGCTCCCAACATGATTTCTTCACCTTTTTTTAAAGTCGGGAACCATGCTCTGATCTGCTGGACCTGCTTGCTGAGATTTCCATGCGTCAGGATAACACCCTTGGAAACGCCGGTAGTGCCGCCCGTGTACTGATACATGGCAACATCGTCGAAGGTCATCTGCAGCTTCGGCGGATTAGGCTGATATTTTTTAAGGCAGTCCATCCATCGATACACGTCCGGTGCGGCCTT
>JAJFTS010000306.1 GCA_021372815.1 Deltaproteobacteria bacterium
CTTCTGGAAATGATTGACACGGATATGGTGCCCTTTGAAGTGGACGCGATCATCCATATGGGCGCCTGCTCATCCACCACCGAACGCGACGCCGATTACCTGTGGCACAATAATTATGCTTATACAAAGTTATTGGCGGAGTGGGCGCTGGAACGCAATATTCGCTTTATCTACGCCAGTTCGGCCGCAACTTACGGCGATGGAACAAAGGGATTTTCGGACAATCATAAAACCATCCCTGAACTTAAGCCCATCAATATGTACGGTTATTCCAAACAGGTATTTGATCTGTGGGCGCTTCGCCAAAAGCTGGAAAACAAGATGGCGGGAATAAAATTTTTCAATGTCTTCGGTCCCAACGAATATCATAAGGGCGACATGTCCAGCGTTATTTTCAAGGCCTTTCATCAGATCAAAGAAACCGGCAAGGTCAAACTTTTCAAATCTTATAAAAAAGAATACAAAGACGGCGGGCAGATGCGCGATTTCGTTTATGTCAAAGACTGCGTCAACGTTATGTGGTGGCTCTTAAAAAATCCGAAGGTTAACGGTATTTTTAATCTGGGAACGGGTCAAGCGAGAAACTGGAATGATTTAATCAAAGCCGTTTTTACGGCCATGAAAAAGAAAACAAATATTGAATATATTACCATGCCGGAAGCTCTGCGGAATCAGTATCAGTATTTTACCGAAGCGGAAATGAGCAAATTGAAAAAAACCGGCTGTCCGGTGAAGTTTGCTTCCCTGGAAGATTCCGTGCGTGATTACGTGGTGAACTATTTGCAGAAATCCGACCCGCACCTGGGATAATAAATATTATAAACATCCTGGATTCCCGCCTACGCGGGAATGACAAGAAAATTAAAAATAAATTATATGCAAATATACTGTTCGAAACGACTTCGTAAAAAGCTCCAGAGACAAGGCGTACAAGGCCTGAGGAGTGAGGCCTACTTTAGCGTAGGCCGCAATGACGAAGGATGCAGTGCAACGCAGTATATGGACTATTTACGGAGTTGCTCATGAAAAGAGATGTAGTTTGCATCATCCCATCGAGGTACGAATCCAGCCGGTTTCCGGGCAAGCCCCTGGCCGACCTTTGCGGCAAACCGATGATTCAACACGTTTACGAACGCGTGGCTCGGGCCAAGGCTATTCCCTATGTGGCGGTGGCGACCGACGATCAACGGATTTTCGATGCGGTAAAAATTTTCGGCGGCAACGCCATCATGACGGCGGCAACGCACCGCTCCGGGACGGACAGAATCTCCGAGGCTGTAAAAACACTGAATCTTTCCGCTGACGCGATTGTCGTCAACATTCAGGGCGACCAGCCGATTTTCGAACCGGCACAGGTGGACGAAGTCATCCAGCCGCTGATTGATAATCCCTCCGTCAACATGTCGACGCTGATTTATAAAATTGTTCTCGATGAGGAAATTACGCATCCGCACGCAGTCAAGGTTGTTTTCGATCATCAGAATTTCGCCCTTTATTTTTCACGCGCGACGATTCCCTATGTTCGCGATAAAAATCTCAGAGCCGATTATTACAAACATCACGGCATTTACGCCTACCGCCGCGATTTTCTCGATATCTTCACCAAACTTCCCGAAGGCAAACTTGAAAAACTGGAGGCTCTGGAACAACTGCGCGCTCTGGAATACGGTTATAAAATTAAAGTCGTTATCACTCCGTATGATTCCGTGGAAGTGGACAACAAACAGGAGTTGGAAAGGGTCCGCCGGATACTTGAGACAAAACAATAGGTCGCAAGAGAATGAGACTCGCCCGAATAAATCTGTTTTCCAAAACAATTATTGCCTGTGTTTTTTTTCTGCTGATCTCCTCTTTGACCGGAAACGCCGCTGAAATTGAAAATGGTCTGGCCGACTGCGTCCGGATCAATGATGATTCAGCAAGATTGAAATGCTTTGACGAACTAGCCAAAAAGCAAATCCCCGTAAAAGAAAACGAGGCAGTAACTCCCGCTGTTATTCAGGAACCGCCGGTTGCCGTCGAAAAAGTCATACTCTCCCAACCTCAAGAAGAAAACCAACATCTCTCCGTTATGGAAAAACAATGGGACATGAGACTTGCCCCCCATAAAGAAAGAAATATTCTCGCGCTCTGGCCTTATCGCCCCTGTTATTTTCTGCCGGTGGCATACAATTCTTCGCCCAACCGGGATGCCGCGCTGGAATATGATCCCGACGCCAAAGCTCAGTACAACGAAGTAAAATTTCAGCTGAGTTTTAAATTTAAAATATGGGAAGATTTTTTCCGGGGTTCGCTCCAGGAGACAATCGAAAAAAGCACCGGCATCCGGGGGATGGATGTCTGGATTGCCTATACCCAGCAATCCTTCTGGCAGCTCTATAATGATGCATTTTCCGCGCCCTTCCGGGACACCAACTATGAGCCGGAACTGCTGTTGAATTTCCGTATGCAGCATGAGATCCCCGGACTGATGGGAACGAAGCTGCAATTTATCAATGCCGGTTTCAATCACCAGTCCAATGGCCGTTCCGAACCGCTTTCCCGCAGCTGGAACCGCATTGTCGGCAATGTCGGTTTGGAAAAAACGTTTGGGACGGAAAAAAAGGACTCTTTCAATCTGCTGCTGAAGACATGGTACCGGATTCCTGAAGACGAGGATGACGATGACAATCCCGATCTCTCCAGCTATGTGGGATATGGCGAGTTATGGGGAATGCTCTACTGGAAAAACCACCGATTCTCTTTGATGCTGCGCAATAATTTACGTTCGGAAAATAAAGGAGCGGTACAGGCGGACTGGAGTTTTCCGCTGCCCTTGATCGGCGACAAGGTTTGCGGTTACATCCAGTATTTCAACGGCTACGGAGAGGGCCTGCTCGACTATAACACCAGTATCAACCGTATCAGCGCGGGATTCATGCTCGTGGACTGGAAATGATGTCCCGTTTAAAATATTTTCACAAGAACCAAAGGGGTAATTTTTATGAATGAATCCGTCAAGATGATCAACGACAAAACCGTGGAGAGTTCGCTGGGCTGGAAAGTTTGTATTTTATCAATAGATTCCTTTCAGTATCAGGAAGACGGCAAAACCATAATATTTAAGATTGAAGATTACCCTGATGCCTTGGGAGAACTCGAGTGGACAATTTATATGCCGGTAAAATGCAGATGGCAGGGTGCGAATCATGAAGAAATCATCGACCAGAAAAAGCTGGATGAAATTATAGACAGAATCAGCACGGCCTTCTGGAAACTCGACATGAAAATAAAGGGATTTGCCTGAACACGGCATGCTGTTGTTGCCATGGAATAAACTTCGTCGGCCATAAATAATTATTTGTACAAAGTTTATCCGGCGGAGTTGCGATATTTTCACATTGTAATTTGGTCCTCTCACATTCTAAACGTAAAATAATGTAAAATCGTCGGGATTCTTTACATTTCAAAACTGCCAGCTTATATCATTGTAACAACTAATATAAATTGCTATTAATGCCCCTGCGTTAACTTTTTAAGTGTCGGATTTTAATACAATCTTGCTCTTGCAAATATTTAGATATTTTTAATTACAGCATATTTTCAATAGCTTATGAAAACATGTAATACAGGGAATAAAAATTGCAGGTTTTTTTTATGAGATATTTTATTCTTTATATTGTTTCATTTCTTTTTCGCAAGAACTCAGAACGTTGCCGGTTTCTTCCATGTTTAATTATCGCACTGTCTGACTGTGGCTATGTATTTCTCAGAGGTGGTTATTAATGTTCGTTTATTGTGAACAAACGCATGGCCTTAAACATCCAATGTTGTGGTCATCTAATAACCTTGTACAAGAAAGATTTATTCTATTCTAAAAAAAGGAGGTTGCCATGAAGAAATGTTTAATCTTTTTTATCACGTTTTTTATAATTGGCGTTTGGTGTACCGGGCTGGCCGGTGCGGCATCTTATACCTATGTAATGGGAAATAGTTCATATATTGATGTCAGTGCTACGGCAGATCCGGCGCTGGTCATGGAGTACACGATTAATCCGGGTTTAAGCGGTCTCACCTTTGGTTTGAACGTCGGTGAATCGAATACTTTTTCGTTTGCCCAAATCGGGACCAGTGAGTCGTGGATCAACGAAGATGACCTTACGCCCAAAACGATCATTGCTTACGTTGATTTCGACAATCCCGACATTACACAGAGTCTTAATGGAACATCAGTCGGCTTTGCTGGTGAACTTCTGTTTAACCAGGGATGGACCATTACCTGGGATGGCCCAGTCACTGTAAATTTCGGCACTGGCGGACAGTTCGTGATTGCACTGAGCGATGCGTCCTACGAAAGCGGATGGTGGACGGGACCTGATGGTTTCGATTGCATCGCTGCTACAGTTACCCACCTTGCGGATCCCACCACCAACGGTGTACCCGAACCCGCCACACTGTTGCTGCTCGGCCTGGGTCTCATAGGCGTTTTCGGCATCAGGAAAAAAATTCACTCATAAAACTTCTTTTATCATGCTTTAGAAAGCATGATGCTTTTTATAAAAACGGCAGGGTCGTTCGGCTCTGCCGTTTTTATTTTCTAATTTTACCGATTATGAATTGCTGTCCTGGAATCACGAATTCGACATTTAGGAGACTTTTCAAAAACCTGTCCCGTCCTTGATACGGAATGTTGAGATACAAGCATGAAAGAACTGGATTGCCGGTCTCCAAGCCCGGCAATGACAGATTTCTTTTAATCCAATTTCAAATCAGAGATAATCATTTATACCACTTTTGATTTCAAAGGATAACGCGGCGGCAAGGAGGAGGCTCCGCAGGCGTATATGATAATACGTTGAGGAAACCGACGACCCCGGCCTGCGCCGGGGCAGGCTGTGCCAACAAAGTTAGACTAAGAAATCAAAATTGGTATCAGTCTTTAAATATAGCGCCCGTTGATGCGGACGTGACTAATTTGGCATATCTCGCCAGGTAACCCGTCGTAATTCTCGGTTTAAACGGCTTCAACGCTTTTCGGCGTCTGGCCAGTTCCTGATTGCTGACTTTCAGATTCAGTTTTTTGGCCGGAATATCGATGGCAATGATATCGCCTTCTTTCACGAGCGCAATCGGGCCGCCTTCGGCCGCTTCCGGCGAGATGTGGCCAATGGCCGCGCCCTGCGTACCGCCGCTGAAACGTCCGTCCGTCAAAAGCGCAACCGTCTTATCCAGTCCCATGCCGACGATGGCCGATGTGGGAGAGAGCATTTCTCTCATGCCCGGGCCGCCTTTCGGCCCTTCATAGCGG
>JAJFTS010000323.1 GCA_021372815.1 Deltaproteobacteria bacterium
TATACAGAAAATCACGGGTATGAACCCCAGGGCAAGCCCTGGACCCTAATTCCACCCCAAGGGGCGGGGTATTATATCCTGCGCTTATGGCGGGATTGTTCGACTTGCAAATTTCAATACACTCCGTTTTTGAAATTTGAGTCTCACAATAAATTTTTTACACTATGCTTATATTTGTAAGAATGATTCGGTAATTTTTCCTAAGGCCAATCCCCCCGCCATCCCCCGTAAAGAGGATGGCGGAAGAATTGTATAGAGTTACAGCTTGACGCTAGAAGGGGCAATTTGTTTTTACAGCATTTCGTATATAGCGGCAGCACCCATTCCACCGCCGATACACATAGAAACGATACCACGTTTGCCGTTGCGGCGTTTCAGTTCAGAGAGCAACTGTGCCGTCAGCTTGGCACCCGTGCAGCCCAATGGATGACCAAGAGCAATCGCGCCGCCATTGGGATTAATATCTGTTGCCAGACGATCTTCAATGCCGATCTTCCGGATGCTATATAGTGCCTGAGAGGCAAAGGCCTCGTTAATTTCAAATACATCGATATCTTTAGTCGTCAGACCGGCTAGTTTGAGAACCTTGGGAATAGCGTATGCCGGACCGACGCCCATTTCTTCGGGTTTACAACCGGCCACTGCATAGCATGCCAGTTTGGCAATGGGTTTGACGCCGATGGCTTTGGCTTTTTCTGCCGTCATGAGAAGTGTAAAGGCGGCGCCGTCGGTCATCTGAGAAGAGTTGGCGGCGGTACAGTTTCCACCCTGTTTGAAAGGTGATTTCAGTTTAGCCATATCCGGCAGGCTGACCGGCCATCTCACACCATCATCAGTATCAAAAACAACTTCCGTGCGGATACGTTTTCCATCCTTGTCTTTTTTGTATTTGAAAGCTTTGATGGGAATAATCTCATCTTTGAACTTTCCGGCCTTGATGGCTTCATAAGCCTTACGGTTGCTTTCCACACCGAATTTATCCATATCCTCGCGGGAGACATTGTAATTCATCGCAACGTTTTCCGCCGTGTTGCCCATATTCATGTAAACATTGGGCATGGTGGCGTAATCCCAGTCGGGATTGGGACGGAAGATGCCGCCGCCCATGGGTATATGGGTCATGGATTCGCAACCTCCGGCGATGATAACATCGGACCAGCCGGCGCGAATCTTTGCCGTGGCGTCGGCAATAGACTGAACACCCGACGAGCAGAAACGGTTGAGAACCATACCGGATACCGGTTCAGGCAATCCGGCGCCGACAGCCAATACTTTACCGAAGTTCATTCCGGCTTCCGCTTCAGGAAAAGCGCAGCCAACGATAACATCATCAATATCTTTAGGATCTAATTGGGGAACTTTTGCCAACAAACCTTTAATAACCTGAACACCAAAGACGTCGGCGCGGGTATCGGCCAAACCGCCTCTTTTATATCTTCCACCGGCACTCCTGACGGATGCGACAATGACAGCTTCACTCATATTCTTTTCCTCCTTACAGGCTTTTGTTATGTTAAAGACCGGAGACTTATTTTTCTGGCCTCCGGCACATGATTAATCTTAGTTGCGCAGGGGCTTGCCGGTTGTTAGCATGGCGGATATTCTATCCTGCGTCTTCTGCTCACCGCAGAGGCTCATGAAAGCTTCGATTTCCAGATCCAGCATTTCCTGTTCCGTGATCCAGGTTCCTTCCGCACAAGTGCCTCCGCCGAGAACATGAGCAATTTTCATTGCAATGTGACCATCGTATTCGGAGGCATACCGGCCGGCCTGCATGTTACTGAGGATAGCACCCGCAACACCGCGCAGATTTTCTCCCATAACCGGAATCAGAGCGGGCTTCGGCGGTTTATAGAACTTGGACAGCCCCAGAACAATTTGTTTGGCTTCGTAAATCTGCATGTCTCTGCTCATATTGATCATGTTGGTCTTGCGGATATAGCCCAGATTCTGAGCTTCCTGAGCGCTTGTGGCAACCTTGGCGGTCGCAACATTTTCAAAAATCTTGCCGTAATGATACTGCATATTCAAACCGGATTCCACAACACCGGCGGGAATTCCTTCCGTCGCGCGGATGGCCAGTTCTTTGCAGCCGCCGCCTGCGGGAATAACGCCGACACCGACTTCAACAAGCCCCATGTAGGTCTCGCCGTTGGCCAGGCAGTAGTCGCCGTGCATGGCGATTTCACAACCGCCGGCTAATGTCATACCCGCCGGAGCAATGACAACCGGCTTGGGCAGGTATTTCATCTTCATATTGACGATCTGCAATTGTCTGACCGATGCCTTCAATTCATCCCACTTGCCTTCCTGAATCGCTACCAACACCAGGAAGAGGTTGGCGCCTGCGGAGAACATGCGGGGATCGTGGTTGGCGACAACCATTCCCTGGAAGTCTTTATTCACGATATCGCATCCCTCTGAAATGATCTTCATCATATCGTCATCAATAGAATTCATCTTGGTATGGAATTCGACACAGGCAACACCGTCGCCAATATCCACCAGCGAAGCACTGGGATTTTCCATAATCGTCTTGTTTCTTTCCTTCAGACTGGGCAGGATGATGATCTTGGGATTCTCCGCAAGCTTTGCATAGCCTTTCTTCTCAAAATCATAATAGAACTTGCTGCCGTCTTTTTCTTTCTTGTAGAATGAGGTGCAGCCCTTCGCCAGCATTTCTTCAATCTTGGCGGGAACTTTCTTGCCCAGCTTCTTCATGACTTCAACGGCTTCCGGAACACCGACTGCATCCCATGATTCAAAGGGACCGAGCTGATGGTTGTAGCCCCACTTCATGGCATTGTCGATCTCAACGATGGTATCGCAGATTTCGGGAATGCGGTTCGCGGCGTAAATGAAGTTATTGCACATATATTCGCGCAGATAATCACCGGCGGCATCCTGTCCGTTGAAGGCGACTTTCATACTATTGGCGACACCGAAATCAACCCATTTTTTTGCTTCGGAAATGGACGCAAACTTGGGTTTCTGAGCCGGGACATATTCCATCGTCTTCCAGTTAAGAGCGTATTTAACATTCTTGCCCTTTTCGTCTTTTACTTTCTTATAGTAACCACCCTTGGTTTTGTTACCCAGCCATTTATTGGCCATCATCTTTTCCAAGAATTCGGTCGGTAAAAAGATATCACGGCACTCATCGTTGGGAACGGCATCATAGAGGTTCTTTGCAACATGAACACCGATGTCGAGGCCAACCAGATCCATGGTCCCAAAGACGGCTGTACCGGGGCGGCCTACCACCTTGCCGACAATGGCGTCGACTTCTTCAACACTCATGCCTTTTTCCACCATAACCCTGCCGGCATTGGACAGGTCATAAACACCAACGCGATTACCGATGAAGTTGGGAACGTCCTTACATACGACAACACCCTTGCCGAGAACTTCTTCGCTGAATTTCACCATGAAATCAGTGACAGCCTTGTCCGTTTCCACACCGGGAATGATTTCCATCAGTTTCATATAACGGGGGGGATTGAAAAAGTGGGTCCCCAGAAAACGTTTTTTCAAATCTTTACTGAATTTGGCAGAAATGTCTTTAATGGGAAGACCGGATGTATTTGTGGAAACAATACAGGTCGATTTGACAACCTTCTCCACCTTGGCAAAAAGTTCCTGCTTGATTTTCAGGTTTTCGACAACAACTTCGCAAACCCAGTCACAATCGGCCAGCATATTCAAATTATCTTCAAAGTTACCTATTGTAACCATTGACGCATTGCTCTTGGCGTAAAAACTGGCCGGCTTCGATTTGGTGGCTCCAGCCAATCCGTTTGCAGCAAACCGGTTGCGCCATGCCGGGCTTTTCTCTGTAAGACCTTTCTTCTTATCATCCTCGGTAAGTTCGAAAGGAATGATATCCAACAGATAACACTCAATGCCGGCATTTGTTAAATGGGCCGCAATATTCGCACCCATAACTCCCGCGCCTAAAACAGCTGCTTTTTTAATCTCAAATGACATGTCTTTCCTCCTTTGCCTTTTCTTGCTTTAAACTTTTGGCTGATTATAAAAATCCATAAATATTCATCAGGCTTGTTTCAAGCCCTTGATGAATATCTCCAATGCTAAATTCGTTGTAGAATAAATTCTTTCCTTTCGTTTTATTGGTGCCCCTGAAAAAATAAACAGAGAAATAATTCCGTTGAGAAGGCCCCAGAAGGCGTTTTGATTTTGTTTCAAATTAATTTCAGATGAAAATTCTTGTGAGTCCACGCCTAACTGCAGTATTTTACCAATTACATCAATTGATCTGGCATTCGCGCTGAGAATTTGAGAATTAAGTTTCTCGGTTAAATTCATCTTAGCCGGCTGCAACATGTAGGTCATTAATATTCTGAACAACTCGCCATCATTGAGAAAAAAATCAATGTATATATAAGAAAATTCCGCCAGCAAATCAGAAGCCGAATTTTCTTTATCCAGCAAAATTGATACCTGCTGGTTGAAATTATCAATGTCATTTAAAAGAATCTGAGCGTAAATTTCTTCTTTACTGTTAAAATAAAGATAAATGGATCCTTTTCCCAACTCGGAAGATTTCGCTATTTCATCAACGGTGACTTTATTAAAACCTTTTTTAAAAAATAATGCACGAGCGGATTTGAGAATTAGTTTTTTGCGGTTATCTTTTTCTTTTCCTCTACGTTCCAGAAGTCCCACAGCAACCTTCTTTCCGGTGAAATTTAAGAATAAAAAAACAAAACAACAGTCAAAATATGACCAACGGTCATATTATTTCTAGAACAATAAAAAATTAAAGTCAAGAAATAATATTTTAAAAAATCGATTATAGTTTTTAATGAGGTTGGATAAAATCAATGATCATTACCTATGACGTGAAAAAGATAATATTTACTCCAGAATTGAAAAAGCAATGTGTAATAATAATCGTTAATCTCCTCCTTACAAGTATGAACATTTTCACTTTCATTTAGTCCTGTTGCTTCCTAAATAAATATTATCGAGTGAAGGATAGTGGTAATAAAAGTTGCATCATAAAAGATGTTACCAAAGGCGCGAAATCTTTTTGCGCACTTACGAACGCAAGAAACTGATTTTATCGAATAAGAATGCCGGTAAAATGCTCTGTTTTGCAGGAAGATAAGATGTGTTTTCTTCAAAAAAATAAATAAGCAATCTTCTCGGAACGTCATCTTTCAAATCGTAATTGATTGCTGCCTGATAAGTTCGCGCCTCACTCTGAACAATTGGAAATTCAGCAATTGCTGTTTTATCGATATAAACTTTTATTCTGCCCGGCTTACTGACTGATTTTATGTTGACAAATTCAAGCAATGATTTGTTTGCCAAAAGTCCTTTCATTTTCTGAGGTTTAATATAGACGGCGCTCAGGTCATTTGCAACGATTGTTCCGTTTTTCAATGGACTCATGCCTATGGTGTTGTACTTGGTAAACGTTTCCGGTTGCGAGGCTGTGACTATGCCCTCATGCCAACGTACATCCTTGTACATGAAATCGGTCTTTGTTTGGACGGTAGAAGTGCGCCTCTTTTGTGAGATGTTTTCATAATCAACAAGATTTGCTTTATTCTCAACGATCTTGATCAGCCGCAGTTCCGGCTGGTTTTCCGTAAATGCCGTTATATTTCCCGGCAGATAAAAACTGAAGATCAGCACCAGTAACGGAAACGATATTTTTACTGAAAGCGCAGCCGTCAAACCGGCGAATAGAAGAAGAATGGCAAGATAATAGCATTCTACAAAGTACCTCATAGTGACTATATTGCCCACATAAAAAATCACCCCATTGATGACAAGCGCTGCTACTCCTAAAAAAACAATGATTTTAAACATTTTTCGGTTTACACAAAAGGCCCTGTAAATACCGTATAGCATAACGGGAACAAGAAGTAACAACATCCGGTTGTTGTGAAAAAGACAAGGAAGTTCATACTCACACCAAGAGGCACTTTTTTCCCAGACCCCTGACATTTGTATTAAAGCCGGGGAAGCGTAATAGGCAAGCATCTTGAATATTGTATCAAAAAACTGTGTTTCAGGTGAAAATAAACCGTTCTGATTTCGGAGATAAATGGCATACATGGGATTCTGTAATTTCATGCCGAAGTCAAACATGTCGTCAAAACGTATAAAGTTCAGTACTAATAACCCGCACATTAAAAAAACGGGGATCATCATGAATACATAATGAGTCCAGTTCAGTAATGATCTGAAGTTTTTTTTCATTATAAATTCACCGAAAATAAACAGAATGGCAAGGAACGCTAACACAAACCAGGTGCCTCTAACCCACGCAGCCGCAGCAAGAAAACAAGCGCCTTCTATCAATAAAACAGGATTATTTTTTATATGTCCCCTGATTAGGAAAAAGAGGCCCGGCAAGGCTAAGCTCAGACCGAATATTATTTGTTGTTCGTAAATAACGAAACGTCCAAAGAACCACTGATTTTTATATACGTTGTAGGGAAATGGGAGGCTGAAAATCAATATCCAGGCAAGAATTATGGCCGCGCACGTAATGAAACCATTTGACGAAGAAGATCTCTTATCAGCATTCATTATTTCGAAGATAATTCGTTGGAAATAGTAAACAAAAAGAAACAAAAATAGAGATACAATAATATAATTCGATATTGTCCAGCCTGTTAATGTGGATAAAAAGGCATGCAAAGCAGATGGAAGAATACCCCAATAAAAGTAGTAATTCCCTTTATAGAGGCTGACATCGGAATAAAACAGATGTTGATAATCCGGGATGAGCGCAATCTGCCCCTTCCGGAGTGCATAAGCCTGCATATCCGTAAAAGCGTCAAGAATACCCGGCAGACTGAATCCCCGGGATAGATAGTAAACCCAAATAAATGTCGCGAACAGCGCACTGAAAAATAGAAAAATAAATTGTACATTGCGCTTACTTTCAACCAGCGGACTGACTGGTCCGGGTGTATGAGAAGATGTTTGAAACAGAAAATTATCCCTTTCAATGTTTTTGAATAAAAATTTTACCTCTTAAATAAAAATAATTCATATATATCAATGGAATATTGGTTCCAAAAAGTGATTTGCATTGCCGAAGGAAAGAAAAAAATCATTATAGAGCTATTTGTCAGCTTTACTATTCTTCCTTTCCCGGGCAATTTTTAAATTTTTCTGTGCATTAGCGTTATTCGGATTAATACGCAAGGCCTTTTCAAAATACTTCATACCTTCCTCAATCTTTCCTTTTTCAACAAGAGCAACACCCAGGAGATTGTATGCTTCTATATATTCAGATTCCTTCTCAATAGCTTTTAGAGAATATGCAATTGATTCATCCAGATTATTATCTTCGAAATATAACAACCCGATATGATAATATGCAGCAGCCGATAAATTATCAAGCTGCATTGCCTTTTTAAAGACTTCAAGCGCCTCATAACGCCTGCCCATTTTTAATAATATAACACCTTTATTATTATATGCTGCATAAACTCTGGGATTTAATTTTAACGCCATGTCGTAGTAATACAGGGCTTTCTCATTTTCATCATTTTTAGCCAGTTCCTGACCTATAAGTGCATAAACCAAATAGTTATTCGGATCTTTTTTAAGTGTGTTTTCAAATAAGGTAAAAGTATTCGTCCATAGTTTAAGCTGATTGCATGTTGCTGCTGTGAGGAGTATAAGGATTAATACAGATGAAAATATGAATATTTTTTTTAAAATAATTTTTCTCGATAAAATCTGTTCTGCGCCCCAGGCAATAATTACAAATATTCCGATAAACGGAACATAAGCATAACGATCAGCCATAGTCTGTTCGCCAATCTGAATAAACCCAATAACAGGGACTAATGTTCCCAGATACCAAAACCAGCCTACCGGCAAATAAGGGTATTTTTTAAAATATTTGCAGGCAAGAATTGTAATCATGATTAAAAATGCAGCGGATAAAAATATTTGCCAAATGGGAATATGAAGATACAAATAAGGGATATAAAGATCCGTGGGCCAGAATAATTTTTTCAGATACATGGCATAAGAAAAAATCACATTGTTAATCCGCTGTATGAAAAAACTGTCTATTGTTTTTTCGAACTGAGGCAAAGAAGCTGATCGAGGCGAATAAACGGTTATCCAAATCGAAATAGCCGATAAAATAAATAAAGGAATCTTCTCTCCGATAAGAAAACTCAGCTTTTCTTTTCCCGTTTTTAAAATTAACCGAGCATCTATTTTATTCCGGGTATTAATAAAGGTCCGATCAAGTGGCCAGTAATCAATAAGCAACAAAAGAAAAGGCAGGGTTACCAGCATCGGTTTGGACATCAGGCCCAAAGCAAAACTGATGAACACCGGCAAATAATGCTTCCAGTTGGGTTGTTTTACATACCGGATATAGAACAACATCGTCAGTAGCCAGAAAAACGTGCTCAGAACATTTTTCCGTTCAGCTATCCAGGCGACGGATTCCACATTAACCGGATGGACGGCAAACAAAGCCGCAACAAAAGCGCTGCGCCAAATGGCCCCGGTAAGATTTCTGAAAAGAAAAAATAATAAAACCGTATTGAAAACATGAATAATAACGTTTGTCCAATGATAACCGCCGGCGTTAAAACGAAAAAGCTGAAAATCCAGCATAAAAGAAAGCCACACCAGAGGATTCCATAAATCGAAGTATTGTGTACTGAACGCCCAGCGAAATCCGTCCAGCGTTATTCCGGCTTGGACATGACTGTTTTGCGTAATGTACATAGAATCGTCGAAATTGATAAACTCATAATTCTGCACGGGCCAGTATATCACCAGCGTTAAGATGATCAGCATTAAAACAGCAAGAAGCGAATATTTCTGACTCAGGCTAATTTTATCAAACATAAATTCTCCCTTCTTATTATCAAATCAGCGTCGTGAAAGATTTCCCCGCTGTTGTCGTTCACTTATTGATGGATTCAACCCCGGGTTCAAACTCATATAAATTTTATTTTTCTTAACGCAAAAAACGCCATCTTCAGCAATAGCCATCCATGTTTCCAGCGGCTGATATTGGTTGTTCCATAAGTACGTTCCTCGTAATGGACAGGGATTTCAATAATCTTCAAATTCAATTTGGCAGCGCCGAACAAAAGATCAAAATCGCCGAAAGGATCAAAATTGCCCAAGGACGAACGGTTTGCCGCAATTCTTTCGTAATCATTTTTCCAGAGCGCCTTTGTACCGCATAACGTATCCTTGATCGGCTGTCCCAACAACCAGGAAAAAAACAAGCTGAAAAATTTATTTCCCAACATATTGAGAAAACGCATCGCCTCTTTTTCCATCGGATAAACCAATCGCACACCGTTTACATATTCGGCTTTCCCCCGATAAAGCGCGTCATAAAAACGAGGTAAATCTTCCGGTGGGACCGTCAGGTCCGCGTCAAGGATCATGAGAATATCACCCTGTGCCTGCTGAAATCCCAAACGCACGGCATCTCCCTTACCCTTTCCTGTTTGCCGGAACAGCTTCACCAAACGATCCGGATGATCGGCGGCAGCCTTTTCGATTACTTCATAAGTATCATCCGTTGAACCGCCTTCAACAAATACAAGTTCGGTTTCCCGTCCCATCACAGGGACTCTCTCAAATATTCTATCAATATTACCCGATTCATTTCGCGCCGGGATGACAACCGATACTTTCGGCAATTCTTTATTACCCGAAACAACGGCCAGCGGTTTAGCAATCATAAAGTGGGTGAGAGCGAAAATTCTGAATGGCCAGATCTTTACCAGAAAACGGTTCAACAGAGAATTCAGCAACGGTGTGTTTAGCGGCCATATGATTTCTTCCCGGCAGTTTACGACTTCATAATCAGCAAGTGCAAGCAGCCCCGTTATGTCTTCCACCGTAAGCCAGTTTTGCAGCAGCATCGGCTCAGCCAGTTTTAATTTTCTTACAATCCCGAGCGGCAATTCCCATAACCGGCTGTAAAAATTTATAATGATGCGCGACCGCGGCGTAGTCAAAGGCAGTATTTTATGAAAGACAAATTGCACATCCCATAATTCATTGACCAAATCGGAAAGAATCACAAAATCGAATTTATCTTCCAACTCGAGTTCATGGGCGTCCGCCTCAATAAAGCGTAAATCCGGATGACGTTCTTTAGCTTTTTTGACCATCTGCGCCGAAAAATCGACGCCCACTCCGTAAGACGGTTGAACGGCAGCAAGCAAATCGCCTCTTCCGCAACCGATCTCGATTACACGTTGCCCCGGCGGAACTGCAAAACTCACTACTTCCCGCAATCGCTTGTGGTAATAAGCGCCGCATTTGTTCCATTTATCTTCCCCGGCAATTTTATCCCAATGGGAAATACGCGCTTTTCGAAAACTCTTGTATCCCGAATTTTCTTTACCAGAATATTTCTTGATCAAATATACATCCTTTTCGTGAACTGCAATTCAAGGCTCATCAAATAAAAGAACTAAGTAACCGAAAGTGTAAATCCATTAAGAGATAATTAAACTATTTTCTATTTTCTATTTTCTATTTTCTATTTTCTTTTTCATTTCCATGGCAATTTGCAAATTGCCAGCCGCGTCTTTGTAACCGGGATTAACATGCAAAGCCTTCTCAAATTGTAAAATGCCTTCCTGAATCATTACTTTTTTTACAAGGGCAATACCTAAATTATTCAATGCTTCCATATGATCAGGATTTATTTCAATGACTTTTTTGAGATATTCCATAGCTTTTTCCGGATTATTATCCTTCAGATAAATAACTCCCAGGCCAAAATTTGCATCAACGGAGCGTCTGTCCAGCTGTACGGCTTTTTCAAAGTTTTTAAGCGCCTCATAACGATTGCCCATTTTTATAAAAACAAAACCTTTGTGATTATAAGCCACAGATGATTGGGGATCGGATTTTAAAGCCATGTCGTCGTAATACAATGCTTTTTCATTCTCACCATGAATAGCCAGTTCATAAGCTATAACTAAATTAGCGATATAGTTATTCGGATCTTTTTTCAGCGCGTCTTCGAATAAAGTGACGGTATTAGTCCATAGCTTTATCTGATGGTGCGTTGCTGCTATAAAAAGTACAATTATCAAAACAGATATGAATATTAATATTTTTTTTAAATAAATGAATTTTGATGAAATCTGCTCCGCACCCCACGCAACAATTACAAATAATCCGATAAACGGAATATAAGCATAACGATCGGCCATCGTGTGCTGGCTAATCTGCACAATCCCGATGACTGGAACCATAGTGCCAAGATACCAGAACCAGCCAACCGGCAGATAAGGGTACTTCTTAAAATATTTGCAGACAAAGATCGTTATCATGAATAAAAACGCAGCAGATAAACATATCTGCCAAACGGGAACAGCAAGATACCTGTAATGAATGGAAAGATCCATAGGCCAGAATAACTTTTTCACATACATACTGTAAGAAAAAATAATATTGCTGATCCGCTGCGTAAAATCAAAATATATTGCTTTTTCCGATCGAGAGGCATGAGCAGTTATAAAAACGAAAGCAGCCGACAAAATAAATAAAGGAATCTTCTCACCGATGAGAAAACCCAGTTTTTCTTTTCCCGCTTTGAAAGTTAAACGAATAGCTACTTCGTCTTGTGTATTGATAAAGGTCCGATCAAGCGGCCAGTAATCAATAAGCAACAAAACAAAAGGCAAAGTTATCAACATCGGTTTGGACATCAGGCCCAAAGCAAAACTGATGAACACCGGCAAATAACGCTTCCAGTTGGGCTGTTTTACATACCGGATATAGAACAACATCGTCAGCAGCCAGAAAAACGTGCTCAAGACATTTTTCCGCTCCGCTACCCAGGCAACCGATTCCACATTAATCGGATGGACGGCAAATAAAACCGCAACAAAAGCGCTGCGCCAAATGGCCCCGGTGAGATTCCTGAAAAGGAAGAACAGTAAGATTGTGTTGAATATATGAATAATGACGTTTGTCCAATGATAACCGCCGGCGTTCATACCGAAAAGCTGAAAATCCAGCATCAGCGACAGCCAGGTCAGGGGATGCCAGAATTCGGCGTAGGTTGTATTAAACGCCCAACAAAATCCGTCCAGCGTAATTCCGGATCGTACATATTTGTTAATTGTCACATAAACGTTATCATCATATCTGATGAATTCATAATTTTGCACCGGCCAGTAAATACCCAGCGTCAAGGCAATCAGCATTAAAACAATAACGGCTGAATATTTCTGCTGTATACTAAATTTATCAGACATAATTTTACTCTTTGATGATTAAATCAGCATTGCGAAATAATTTTCACGCTGTTGTTGCTCTTCAATTATTTATTTATGTCTTACTTAAAATCAGTATTAAGGCAAAAAATAATATGTGGCAACAAGCGATTCTACATTCAGCCGATGATATTTGTCGTTTCGTAAATACATTCTTTGCTACAAACAGGAATTTCAGTAATTTTCAAATCCGGTTGAATAAATTTCTTAATCCATCTTCCACATATCGGGTTGAATCAAATTTAAAGCAGGACAACCGGCTCCCGCTTGTTTCATCATCTCTGCCGAAAAATCTACAACAATGACATATAAACACTGAACAGCCGCAGGCATGAAGCATTGCTTTTAAGAAAGTTTTATTTTAGGGATTTACGTTTATTAAAGCTATAGAAAAGACGTGATCCGCCAAAAATTATAAACACCCCGGCCATGACCAGCATAAAAAAAGCAAAAACAAAAGACGGACTACCACCATACATTGGAATATTGCGTTTCGGATTAGACTGGTCAAATCTTATTTCAAATGTATCATCAACCCGCAATATATCCCACTGCTGTTTGGCTATAATACTGCTGGCAGTAATTTTATTTCCGGGAGAAGCCATGAACCAATATGCCACATAGTAATTACCGCCGCCGTCGGAACCAAGTTGAAAATATTTGTTGGTTATGTGGCCGACGGCCCGTCCTTGATAATTCCGGACGTTTTTATATGTCGTATAGGAACCCCAACTGCCGTATAAAAAAAATAATCCTACGCAGACACAAACCAGCCCCCAGAAAATGCCGGAAAAAGAAATCTTCAAAACCAACTCCCTCTTTAATTACTAAACTTTTGCTAAAATTCATTCAATTTTAACAAAAATAAGGAAAACAATCTTATAATTTATGAATTTCTCATCAATTCAGTACAGCGCCGTCTTTCCTGCGTCAATAAAAACAATTTTCCAAATGTCTCATTATCACATGGAACCCATTTTCCTTATTTTTAAGGAAAACTCAATGAATTATTTCATTTAATAGTAAGATCCAGCTATAAAAAAAGGGACGTTTAATAACGTCCCTTTTTATTACTAACCAGGATATAAGATTACTGTATCGTAGACGCAGTCAACGACATTTGACCACTGGTTACCGTGACCGTTGCAGCAGAAACACCCCATCCCGTGCCACCTGTGCAGGTTATCGTTCCGGAATTACCATCTAAGCTGCCGGGAGATGTAGTTACGCCCGCACTGGAGGAGTATCCAGCCGACTGCAACTGAGCAAGAGTTATAGATGAAGCACTGGGATGATCAACAACAAAAGCGACTGATGCGGTGTAGGCATTTTTGCAATCACTGTTCAGAGTTGAGACATAACCTCTTTTTCTGTACTGGATGAACTGAGGAATAGCAATAGCCGCCAAAATACCGATAATCGCGATAACGATCATCAACTCGATCAATGTGAAACCTTTCTGTCCTTCTTGTTTACTGAAAACTTTTAACATAATTCCCTCCTTTTATTTGTGTTATGTTTTTTTATTTAATTAATATTTTCTCCAATATACTTATTTCTTGCTTACTTGATTCACTAATTAGTGCATTAACTTTACGACTTAATTTCAGCAATTTATATGCCAAGAGCGATTACAATATCCTTACGGACACAAAATAAAAGATTATTCAGTTAAATCAATAATAAATTATTGTTCAAAATCTCATTGGCAAAAAATTGGTGTAATATCGGAATTAATAAAAGTGGTGATTTTCACCAATTGACTGTTAATTTAACCAATATTTGTTATAAATCATCATGAAACATGACTGCCATTAAAAAACAATCTCCGAAACATTGGAATATATCCAGTTAATTCTATTTTATTTAGCCTTTTACAAACCATTAAAACAGGACATCATCAAAAAATTACTGAACCATAGCTTAATATGTGTTAAAAGCACCTACCTTATATCGCTATGTCCAAGAAGATAAATATTAGTTCAAAAGAAAAAAATCTGATCGTTTATGTCGTTTTGACCATTGTTACGCTTGCCGTTTTCTGGCAGGTGAATCAGTTTGACTTTGTCAATATTGATGACGGCGTTTATGTTACAGAAAACAGTCATCTCCAGTCCGGACTTACACTGGACGGGCTGCGCTGGGCGTTTACGACCACCTACGCCGAATTCTGGCATCCCCTGACCTGGCTGTCTCTGATGCTGGACTATCAGCTTTTCGGTCTGAACGCCGGCGGGTATCACATGACCAACCTTATTCTGCATATCCTGAGCACGTTGCTTTTGTTCTGGCTTTTTAACCGCATGACCGGAGCCCTCTGGCCCAGCGCCTTTGTCGCGGCGTTTTTCGCCCTGCATCCCCTGCATGTGGAATCGGTTGCCTGGGTTGCCGAACGCAAGGATGTCTTAAGCGCTTTTTTCTGGATGCTGACTTTATGTCTTTATGTCTATTATGCGGAAAAACCCGATGTGAAAAGATATCTGGTGGTTCTTTTTTCTTTCATCTGCGGCCTGATGAGCAAATCCATGGTCGTCACTTTGCCGGTGATTATGATTCTTCTGGATTACTGGCCGCTGAAACGCTTTGAATCGAAAAAAGGCGATCTGATTTTATGGCAACTGAAGGAAAAAATACCTTTCTTTGCTTTATCCGCTGTTTTTTCACTGATCACGTTTTACGCTCATTTCAAACCGCTTGTAAAATATTATCCTCTCTATTACAGAATGGTCAACGCTCCCGTTTCTTTTGTGACTTATCTGGAAAAAACATTCTGGCCTCATCATCTGGCTTTTTATTATCCTTTTTCAGTTCAACTTTCAATGGGCCAAGTCTTTGGGTCCGCTTTGCTTATTATTTTTATCAGCGTTTTCGTCATTATGATGATAAAACGGCTGCCCTGTCTCTTTGTTGGCTGGCTATGGTACGCGGTAACTATCATACCGGTGATCGGGATCATCAAAGTCGGCTTATTCGCCATGGCCGACCGTTACACCTATCTGTCATCTATCGGCATTGCTGTGATGATGGCATGGGGAATTCCGCCTCTATTTAAGAATGAAAAAATAAGAAAAATAATTTTAATAACCGCAGGAACGGCCTTCCTTGCCATCATGGCCATTTTAACGTGGCAACAATGCAGTTATTGGGGAAATAGCATAAAACTTTCTCAGCATGCTTTGCGTGTCACAAAAAACAACCATCTGGCGCACGGCGTTCTTGCATACAAACTGTTTAGCGAAGGAAAAATCGAAGAAGCGATGAACCATTTCAGTGAAGCAATCCGCATAAAACCTGATTACGATGACGGCTTAAAAAATAGAGGGCTTTATTACTTTAAGCTGGGAAATTATGCCCGGGCCATAGAGGATTTAAATGAAGCCATCCGCCTAAGACCGGATTGTGCGCCATATTATTATTACAGAGGTTCTATTTATGATAATTTGGGACAGTATCAGAAGGCGGTCAACGATTACAGTGAAACCATCCGTCTGAAAAGTGATTCCGTGCATGCTCACAACAACCGGGGAGGAGTTTACTTTAAACTCGGACAGTATCAAAATGCCCTTAAAGATTATAATGAAGCCATCCGCCTGCAACAGGATTATGCTGAAGCGTACAATAACCGGGCTTTTGTTTATTTAAATCAGGGCCAGAAAGAGCTTGGCTGTCATGATGCGCAAAAAGCGTGTTTATTAGGAAATTGCAGGATATCAGAAGGCGCTAAAGTCAGAGGATTATGCCGCTGATTCAACCTGACTTGATAAGGAATCCTTGACTTTATTGAAAAAACAGATATCTCTGAAAACAAAAAACGCTTTCGGCATCCAGGCATCAATTGAAAATATAATATGTTAAATAAAGCAACTATCAGCGAAGACAAAAAGAAACTTATTGTTGATAT
>JAJFTS010000018.1 GCA_021372815.1 Deltaproteobacteria bacterium
GTTTGAACCGTTTCAATCACGGCTTCGACTCTTCGGTTTTGCTTCCTTCCTTCAGCCGTATCATTGCTGGCTATGGGTTTGTTGGGCCCATGACCTATGGCAGACAGACGGGACGCCTCAATACCGAATTTATCGATCAGATACTGTCTGATGCTTTCCGCGCGCGCCTGAGAAAGACGGATATTTCTGCTCGGGTCATGATGGATATCAACGTTATCGGTATGTCCTTCAATGATCGCGGTTGTTTCCGGGTGCTCCGTCATAAAATCGGCAACCTTTTTAATTTCGTCGTGATATTTTTTCTTCACAACCGCTTTGGCCGTATCAAATTCAACATTAAGAGTTATGGAAACCTTCTCCTGAATTTCCATCTTCGGTTTAACAGGGGCGGGCAGAGGACAACCGTCACTGCCAACGGCCATGCCGGCAGGTGTTCCCTCACACCTGTCCAGATAATCGGGCACACCGTCCTTATCGGAATCCAACGGGCAACCGTCTTTATCCACAGCTGCACCGGCCGGAGTTCCGGGACATTTATCCAGATTATCGGTTACCCCGTCATTATCGGAATCCAGCGGACAACCGTCTTTATCCACGGCAACACCGGCCGGGGTTCCGGGACACTTGTCCAGTTTATCCTGAACGCCGTCATTATCGGTATCGACAATCATCTCAACGGGAGGAGGCGGTTCCTCAACCTTGGCTTCAGCAATTTCTTTCTTCTGACCGCCAAAGGCAAAATTTACACCTACGGTAAAGAGTAAGTCGTTATAATTATCATCCAGAGGAAGAACATGGCGTATATCCGCCCGCACGGCGATATCATTCGTGACAAAATATTTTACGCCGGCACCGTAATCAACGGACAATTTATCTTCATTGCTCATCCCGTGAGGGGCGTCGTAACTAATCCCTCCGATACCCAGAGCAACAAATGGAACGATGGGACCATCCGGCATAAAATGATAGATGCCTTCAACACCGTAACTGTACACATCCACATCGGCGTCATAATTCTCAATTTCCGTAGGAACATAATAGAGATATCCTTCCAGTCCGAGATTCTCCGTAAAATTATAACCGCCGCGCAAACCAACAGTATATGTTTCTTTGAGATCCTCGTTGCCTTCAAACAAATAACCGCCGATAAAGGGCGTAACGGAAAACGAACCCGGTTTTATCTCCGCATGAGCCGTAGCGACAATGGCTATCATCACAACAAAGATTGCTAAAACGCCAATTCTTTTCATAACTCTCTCCTTTCGTTCTTTCCAACACAGACAATTTCTTAACTTTATATATTTTAGCATTTCTCTATCAATTCATTCCCCTAATACTCAAATAAATCCCGCATGTCAACGCAATATTACCGCCGTTTCACGCTGATATTCAAACTTCTCTTCAAAAATTCCTGCTACTGAACAGAACCCTTTTCCTGCGCATGAGTCACTTCCAGCAAACCGTTTATGACATTCAGGAAAACCTTTCTTTCTTTATGCAGAACCTGAATGTTGGTATAAGCCTCCGATATGGAAAGGAATATTTCCAGAGGCAGTCTCCATCCGCCGATTTCCGGAAAAAGCAGTCTTGCGATGCGGTACACATTTTTTTCCCCGGCTAAAATTATCGACAAAACCTTTTCCTGTCTTTCGGCAAAAGCCTTCTTGTACCCCTCGATGATTTGTTCAATATTGGGAATATCCTTTCCGTGGGCGGAATATATCATGGAAGGACAAAGTATTTTTATCTTCTCCAGCGATCCATAAAACTCATCCTGACTCAGCCGCACCGGCAGCGGTTCTTTTTCATCCAGCATGACAAAAGCGTTCGGCGTAATGTGTTCAATAAGAGTGTCTCCGCAGAAAAGTGCTTTTTCCTTCTCCAGATAAATGCAAACGGATCCTTTGGTATGACCGGGCGTGCCGATGATTTTTGCGCGATACTTTCCGATTTCCATTTCATCGCCTTCGCGCATCACGAGATCAACGCCGCAGTTATCCGCCATATATTTGAATAAAAAGAAAAGCAGCCTCAGCATCATTCCCGTGGAAGGAGGAACCCCCGTCAGCTTTAAAAAACTCCTGTATCTGCCGGTAGAAACATCCATGCCTTTTTCAATCGAAACCACATCTTCCGCATGAGCGGCTACCTTCGCTCTTCCGGCATTGACGATTTTCTTCGCGGCGCCACAGTGTTCGGGATGTCCATGCGTAACTATGATTCTGCCGATATCGGCAAACCCGAGATCATGTTCTGCAAGAGCCTTCTGAAGTAAACCCGCCGTTTGCGCCGTGCCCGTATCAATCAGCGTGACGATCCTTCCTTTGAAAAGGTAAACATTGACAGGTCCCGGCCTCTTCCCCGGAACAGGAAGCGTAATTTTGTAAACATCGGGTAAAATTTCCCGGCTGAGCTTATATTCCTTTTGCAATGCTTCTCCCTTTTACAAAAATAACATTTTGCGGACTTATAAAATCATGAATCTTGAACAAAACTTTCCGGAGGTCAGGAGTATAAGGAGAACATTTTTATAAGTCAATGCAATTATAAATAATATATTTCACCGGCGGGGATTAAAATAATTTATTCAAAACTTGACTCTTAAAAGACTACTCAATATACTCACGCCCAAACAATCATCTTGAATAACGGAGGGGAAATATGGACAATGAATTGTTTTATCAGTTTGGGCGAAGGGATTTCATAAAATATTCCGTTCTGCTGGCGGGGGCTCTTTCCCTGCCCGGCATTCAGGGATGCGCGATACCCAAAAAGAACGTGCCTGCGCTTGATTATACAAGACCGTTTTTGATAAAGAACGCCCGCCTGGTGGACGTTGTCTCCGGTCAGATTGTTGAGAACGCCTGGCTGATCGTGGACAAAGGGAAAATAGCTTTTCAGGGAAACGGCGAGCCTCAGCAAAATATTCAAGGAATCGTCTTCGATCTGAAGGGCCGCTATCTGATACCCGGCCTGATTGACGCTCATTGCCACAGCACCGCTTCCCCTGTTTTTTCCATGAGGATGATGGATATTTTAAATCATTCCCGTCAACAAAAACAAAACTTCGTTTCCGCCGTCGAATCCGGCATAACCACCATGAGGGACATGGGCGCCTTCCCTACTCTTCTGCGCATGATCATCAAGGATATAGAAAAAGGAAATATGCCCGGACCGCGGGTTGTTTACTGCAACTCCATCCTTAACGTCCTGGGCTCCCATCCGGAGATTCCGCCTTCGGACGTGAATATTTTCGCCCGTCCCGCTTCTTTCTTTGTCGGAATGATCATGAACAATTTCAGAGATACCGAGGAAATGGAAGAACGCCTTAAGGAAAATGCGAGAGGCGCTTCACTGATCAAACTGACTCTGGATAATGAGAGCATCTTTTGCAAAAAGGACAAGGCAATTCCCGTCTACACAAAGGAACAGCTCGATATCATCTTCCGCTTTGCCGAAAAAACAGGCCTGCCTGTTTCGGCACACAGCCAGTACAAATACGGCTTTAACCGCGCGATGGAGTATCCTTTCAATTCCATTGAACACATTACAACCGACGTCATTCTGTCCGACGACGATGTGATGAAGATGGCCAAACGAAATCTGGCCATCGTTCCCACCATGACTGTCGGCCAATCTTACCTGATGGAGGAAGCCTATGCTGAACTTCCTCAGAAGTATCGTACGCCTGAAATAACGGAAGAGTTAAGAGCCAGGAAAGAATATTTCGAAAAGGAATCGGTAAATCATTGCGATCCCCTGCTTCACAAACAGAACTTGTCCGCTCTGAAATATTATAAAACCATGCCTATAGACACCCTCTTCCAGCAAAAGAAATTTCTCGTCAATCCCGAAGTTTTCTTCAACATGATCGGCAACGGTTTGGTCAATCTGAAAAAAATGAACCAGGCGGGAATTCTCATCGGCAGCGGCATTGACGCGGGCATGCCTTTCTGTTATTTCGGCGGCAACTACCGGGAATACGAAATATTGCAGCGCGCGGGTTTCTCCAATATCGAAATCCTCCGTTGCGCCACCATCAATAACTCGAAAATTCTCAAAATCGAGGATAAAACAGGTTCTCTCGAAACCGGGAAATATGCAGATATGGTAGCTCTGGATAAAAACCCGCTGGAAGATATACGCGCCCTCAGAAAGCCGCACATGGTCTTCAAAGAGGGTTCTCTGATGTTTGCGGCCGGAAATCTTCGCAACAGCGGAATCATTCCGGCCTGATTCAATGAACCGCGTCTCTAATGTTTGGTCGATTTTTTTGGACTCGACCGTCATTTGTTAACGGCCTGAGATTCGGTCAGTTCAAAAAGACTTGACCGAATGGAGATGAAAAGGGCTTAAAGACGAGGCGCGAGGACCGGGAAGCGCAGCATATATTTTAATATGTGAGCATCACGGCCCGGAGCGCAACGCAGTATATGAGCCTTCGCTTACGTACCCTTTAGGGTATTTCAACAGCCCTTTACTTACCCGCTTCTTTTGCCGAAGCGGGTATCTCATTATAGTGTTGTAAAACCGCCCTCAACAGAGAGGCACTGTGTCCCAGTTGCACATACGCTTCCTGTCTGGTCATGTCCCTTCCTTCCGCGCGTAGTTTGTAGCCCAATTTACGGCTTACGTTGGCGATTCGCGCGATTTCGCGGGCCAGCTCGGCTTCATAATTCCGATCGCTTAGTTTTATGGAATACATCTGCTTTTTTATCTTATCCGGTTCATTCAAAATCGTAGCTTCTACCGCGCCGTCATTGGCGCTGTGATGTTCTTTATTGAAATCATCATGAGCGATGTTGTGCAGCGGCATACTAAGGTCGCCGATATAATGGGCGCAATAAACAAGGTGATACATGGCGTATTTACCGGATTGAAGGGTTTTTTCATATTCGCGTAAAGAAGCGATAATCGCTCCCAACAGATGCCCTTCCGAATCAGCAATTCTGTTTCTTTGATTATAGCGTTCAATCTGTTCTAAAACCATTTGCGGTGTTATTTCGGCTTCGGCGGTATTGTTGAACCAGTGATTGTATGCTTCCACATTGCCCGCCTTAATTTTGGCAATATCCGGCCCGGCGCAGTCGTACCACTTATCAAAACCCGCCGCTTTAGCGATTGTCAGATGAGTCTGATCGTGCCAGGCCATGGCCTGGGAAACAAACAATAACGTAAAACCTGCGATAATAACCACTCTCAATTTTAAAGACTTCATTGACAAGCATTACCATCCCTTCTTCCACATATCATCGTCGTCGTAGATTTTTTCATCTTCGCTGGCTTCCGGAGCGTCCAGTTCGAAGTCGCGGTCTTTTGATTTTGCCTTTTGCGTTAAATATTCACGGTACCATTCGTGAGCGGTAATCATGGACATAACTTCGCTGGTACCCGTCCAGATCGAGGCAAGACGTACATCGCGGTAAATGCGCTCGATCGGAAAAACATTCGTGTAAGCGATTCCGCCCATCACCTGCATGGAATTATGGACAACTTTCTGGCACGATTCCGTGATAAACTTTTTGCTTTGCGAAACCATTCGCCGGATGCGGTTCATATCCGCGCCGTCATCCACGGCCCGCGCCGTCACATAGGCCATCGCCCGCGCGGCATCCAGCAGCATTGAAGCTTCGGCAATCTGAAAACTTACGCCCTCGAACTGGGCAATGATCTGACCGAACGCCTTGCGCCGGGACGTATAATTCGTGGCAATCTCCAGAGCTGGACGGGCTGCGCCGATGGTCATGGAGGCCGTCCCCAGTCTCTCCGGTATCATCATCGTATTGAAAACGGCATAAGCGCCCTGAACCTTTCCCACCACGTTCTTTTTGGGAACCTTGACGTTACGGAATATAATACGGCCCGTTCCGCCGCCGCGGCAGCCCATCAGGCCATACAGATACTTGACTTCCACGCTTTCGTTGCGATCGACGATGAAACAGGTGATCGAATTCTGCGGTTTGGCGTCCGGATGAGTTTTCGCATAGACGAGAAAGAAGTCCGCTCCTTCGGCGCCGACGATGAATCGTTTCTGGCCGTTCAACAGATAGTAATCGCCCATATCTTCGGCTTTGGTTGTCGCCCCGAAGAAATCCGAACCGCCGCGCGGCTCCGTCAGGCACTCCGCTGCAAATTTCTCTCCCCTCAGAAGAGGTTTCACGTATTCTTCCTTCTGTTCATCGGTGCCGTGGAGAATAATCGCGTCGCAGACCAGCTCCGCGCCCACCCCGAAAACACAGGCCATTTCATAACCGAGAGTTCCCACCTCTTCCATCACCATACAGGTTGTCACCCAATTCATGTCGCGGCCGCCCCATTTTTTCGGATAGCGGCAGCCCATTAAATTCCGTCTGCCGGCTTCCTGTAAAAATTCTTTCGGAAACTTGATTTTATCCGTATCCATATCAAGGACCATCTGCCGGGGAACCCATTTAACAAGATCCCGTACTTCGTCCCTTATTTTTATCTGCTCCTTCGTCATCATGTAGTCGAACATAACCTTCTCCTTTATACTGTATTGCCGCTACGCAGCAGTAATTTTGCAGGATTATAACAGAAAATACAATTAAACAAAGAAATACTTCTAAAGACACGAATATAAAGCGTGTTTACGCCCGTTATCTTAATCGGAAAGCCGTTTTCTCTCCTTTTGTAAAGAAGAAACTGGAAAATTTATTATCCTGAAAATTAGCGCAGTGTTCCAAAATTTCTTTTAGGTCAAACCGTGCTGCGCCAGGAACATAAACAGCTTTTCACTTAATTTATTTTTTATCGTGAAAGCAATAAAACGGTAAAAGAACTCCGGCGCAAAACGCTTGTCGAGCCAGATAAGTTTGGCGTTTAGGCCCGGAACGACATAGAGTCTGTTTTTGTCCATCGCCTTCATAACGTATCCGGCAATATCCGAGGCGTTCAGACGGCTGCGATCAAAGGTCGTCTGGGCAAGTTCTTTCTGAAAATCATTTTGGTAGCGCATGGATTTGAGAAGATTGGTTTTGAAAAATGACGGACACACCACGGTGACGCCGATATTGTGAGGAGCCAGTTCCGTCCTGATCGTCTCGGACAAAGCAATGACACCCGCCTTGGCAACATTGTACGGACCCATTTCGGGGAGACAGACAAGTCCTGCTGCGGAGGCGACATTGATAATATAGCCGCCGCCCTGAGTTCTCATTTGCGGAATAAAATAATGACAACCGTAAATCATGCCCCACATATCGATGTTTATGCACCACTCCCAATCCTCTATGGGGATATCTCCGGTAAATCCGGCGCTGGTTACTCCGGCATTATTGATTAAAAGATCAACTCTCCTGAACGTGTTGAAGGCATAACGCGCCATTTGTTCGACGGCTTCTTTTTGCGTTACATCGCATGCGTAAATCTCGCCGTCTCCGCCGGCCTTTCTTACCATCTCAAGGCTTTCCCGCGCTTGGGCCACATTGACATCCGCCAGAAGAATCCTGTACTTGCGCTCAGCCAATTTAAGACATAATTCCCTGCCTAAACCGGAGCCCGCTCCGGTAACCACCGCATTCTTCATTAATTCCCTCCTAATAGTGAAATTTATCTTCCATCGGCCTTGATTGGAAATAATTTTTTGGTTTAAGGAAATATATAAAGAAGTAGTTGTTATGTCAATGAAATATAAACACTTTCACTGATAACAAATAGCCTTAGAGGGCAAATAATCCTATCCCTCCTCTTTTGCCGCGTTATCCGAATCTGTTTGCCAGAAATCCGCCAAAACAGGCAAAAATGCCGAGAGCCACGATCAGAACATGCGAAAGGCCGCGGTTGGATCTGATCAGTTGCGGGAAAAAGATAATCAACATCAAGATCATCACGCATGGCAAAAGATAAACCGACCATACCGGCGCGAGACTGGCGTTTACCAGACCGATCATGATAATGCCCAGGCATATTAATTGAAGTACAACGGCAAATATTCTGGCTTTGTTTATTCCCAGCACAACCGGAACAGATTTGATTCCGGCACGGGCGTCTCCTTCCATATCGCGTATGTCCCACATGATTTCATAGGTCATGACCATGGCAAACATATAAACAAATGCAATGCAGAAACGCCAATCCGGTTGTTCGTGAGCGCGCAGCATCGGATAAATCAACAGACCGGATGACCAACCCGCCCCTGAACTCATGTTTTTAATAATAAATATGTTTTTAAGTCGCAGATGCTGCCGCGAAGGCAAAAGCGGAGTATTATAGAAATAGCCGACCGCTGCGCCGAAAGAAACAAGCCCCGCTGTATTCCACGCCAGCCCGGTGAAAAGCGAAGAAAATACGGCAATTGTCCCGCCCGTATAACAGAAATACCTTATGTATCGTCTTTTAGCCTGTGCGTCTTTTAAATCATCCGGACAGTTCAACGTGTCTTCTGCAATATCAGTGAGGCGGTTCCATTGACAGATGCAAGCCACCGTCAGCGTGATAATCAGATAATCAATGAGGCGGAATCTCATTTTCAAAAACTGAGACCAGCACCACATGATCGCAGGCGCACCGGCAATAATATGCAGACGGTTTAAGATAAATGCTTGTCCGATACGTTTAAGCATCTTTCTGCTCTTCAATATAATTTAGAAACCCGGTCTGTATCTCTGAAACGATAAATATTCTTGATGATGACCGCCAATCAGGTCAAATCCCTGATATACGGTTTGAAAAATACATGAATTAACGACAACAGAATTATACTTATGCTAAGCGCGACAAACACCTTCAATGTTATGCCTGTTATGGCAACGCCCAGAGCAGTGCCGGCCGCGGGAGGATGTTCTGTATCGATTACAACCATTGTAAATATCGAAGCTCCGACAGCAAGGGAATATATTATCATCGAATAAAGCACAGTTGAATGAGGAAACTGAGAGAACAAAAAACCGAAGAGAAGACCGACCAATTGTCCGCCGATGACATTTCTGGGCTGGGCCGTTATACTGTCCGGCATGGCAAATATGATAAAGGCGGTAGCCCCGATTGATGCTATGATTACTGCGTGCTGTAAACTTAAAAAATAAAGAACTATAAAAACAGCAATGGTAGCGAGAATGCTTTGCAGCACGTAATTTTTCCAGTGCTGTCTGAATTCTCTGTCTATTTTTTTGAAAGATTTTTTCATCCATCATCCTCAATTTTATTTAATAATTAATAAATAATATCAACGGATTAAATTTACAAGAAAATAATGACGCTCGCTGAAAACAAGCATAGCGAAGTTTGAAGCGCCAGCGGAATTATCCTGGGAGCATAGCGACGTAGAATAATGACGCTCGCTGAAAACAAGCGTAGCGAAGTTTGAAGCGCCAGCGGAATTATCCTGGGAGCATAGCGACGTAGGATCATGATCACATCTTTGTATGGCACAAAGTGAAGCTCGAAACGCAAGTTGAATTATCCCTAAAGCAGAGCGGGATAATCTCTAAACTCATAAACAAAAGAAAGCA
>JAJFTS010000065.1 GCA_021372815.1 Deltaproteobacteria bacterium
GACAAGAAAACGATGATGGAGAACTTTGATGATTTCGTGACTGACAGGAATCTCAAAAAAGACGAAATCATCCGCTGGATTGAGGATAAAAGCCACGTCGGTCAGATGTATCAGGGGAAGTATGTTCCGATACGCACATCAGGAACAACCGGCGAGTTTGCCGTTGTTGTCTATGACCGTTGGGCTCTGGATTTCGTCCAGGCCGCCATGATCGCGCGTCACGCTCATCCGGAAAAAATTACCGCCCTGTCAGCTTTGCGGATGATGTTGCATGCACTGTTTGTCAAGAGCTTCAGGATCATCGCGGTATTTGTGACCGGCGGACCTTATCCGGCTTATACCATAGCTGCTTATCTGCCGCCGCTGTATCAGCTGTTTGTCAAAAAGGAAATTTATTCTCTGCTGGAGCCGGTTTCGAAGATTGTCGAGAAGCTCAACACCTCTTCCTGCAATGAATTGTATTCCTATCCGAGTATGCTGGAAACACTGGCGCGGGAACAACTGTCCGGCCGCCTGAAGCTTAAATTTGATCCGCCGATATCAACAATCGTATCCGCCAGTGAGCCGTTAACGGAATCCGCCAGGCGTCTTGTGGAGAAAGCGTGGGGAATGAAGATACAGGATACCTACGGTTCATCCGAATGTTTTCTGATGGCCCGGTCCTGCGGCAATTTTGAGAGAATGCACGTCATGAGCGATCTTTGCTGTCTGGAAATCGTGGATCATCAGGGAAAACCGGTGCCCGACGGGCAAACCGGCAACAAAGTGCTGGTCACCAATTTGTTTAATCTGACCCAGCCGTTTATCCGTTATGAAATTACCGACGTTACCGGCTATTCAACGCAACCCTGCAGCTGCGGTCAGCCGTTTCCGACATTGTTGCCGGTGGAAGGACGCACGGACGACATTTTTTATATTGACCGTCCGGGAGGCGGTTACGAGGAGGTGCATCCCTATCTGTTTAGTGTTGCGATTGTGGACCTGGTGGAAGTACGCGAATATCAACTTGTACAAACTCAACGTAATGAATTTACATTTTCTTACGTGCCCGTTGATTCCGGCGCTGACATTGAAAATAAGGTACGCAAGGTGCTGGAAGACTGTATGCGAAAAGCCGGATTCTTTGACCGTGTGACACTGAAAACTTTATGTGTGAAAAGTATACCGCGCGACCAGCGTTCGGGGAAAATGAGACGGCTCATCAGCCGCGTAGGGACGCCAACGGATTTGGATGATGATTTACTTAAGGATAAAAATGATGCGGTAATCGCATAAAAACTATTCGGCCGCTTGAGGAGATAATCCATGCATATACCGCCGGTTTTTACTTATCCCGAAGCCATCCTTTTCTGGATTGTTCTTGTCTGGTCATTTTACCTGGAAATTAAATTCGCGCGTACCCTGGCAAGCAATCCCTCCAACACGCAGGATGCCGGAACACGGCTCCTGATTAAGGCAGGAAACAGGATTGCCTTTTTTCTCGCGTTACTGGTGTCTTTCCTGCCGTGGCTGGCCATTGCCCATCAGCGGATGGTTTTGAATGCCGGTACGGGTCTGCTCATTGCGGGCAGTCTTTTTCGCCAATACTCTATTCGAAGTCTGGGAAAATACTTCACTCCGGAGGTTATTGTCGGTGTCAATCAAAAGGTTGTCGAAAAAGGTCCTTACCGCTGGATCCGTCATCCGGGATATAGCGGGGCTTTTGTTATGTTTGCGGGGATGGGTCTGGCCTTCGGCAACTGGCTGAGTCTGGTTATCTTCTTCCTGGCGGTGTGCTTTGTTTATAGCCGGCGGGTTACAGCAGAAGAGAAAGCCCTGCTCGACACCCTTGGTGAACCGTACCGGTTATACATGGCACGAACAAAACGCTTCATTCCCTTCATTTTTTAACAAGCATCGCTGACAAAAGCCTTAAATCCCGGCGAGGTAATCAGCTTTTTTCCATTGTTTTGTGGAATTTGACTTTCGGCCATTCTTCCATGGTATGCGACAGGCGCCATTCGCTCAAGGCCAGATAGACAAGATTGCCTTCGGTATCCAGAGCGAGGTTGGTCTGGTTTTTCTTTTGGAAATCTTCCATGATTTTAGCATCGTCGCAGGTCACCCAGCGGGCGGCGGCATAGTCTGTCTTTTCGTAATCGGCATAAACGCTGTATTCGTCCTTGAGCCGCGACATCGTGACATCGAACTGCAGAGCGCCTACCGCACCCAGAATGTTATCCGAGCCCCATAAGGGTTTGAAAACCTGAATTGCGCCTTCTTCGGAAAGCTGGATCAATCCCTTTTGCAGATGTTTCATGCGCAGGGGATCTTTAAGCCGCACGCGGCAGAAATGTTCCGGAGCAAAATGCGGGATGCCGGTGAACTTGAGCGGTTCTTTCTGCGTAAAAGTATCGCCGATTTTAATCGTGCCGTGATTATGGATGCCGATGATGTCGCCGGGATAGGCTTCTTCGATGTTCGTGCGGTCCTGCGCCATAAAAATCGTGGCGTTGGCCAGAGAAACCTCTTTCCCGATGCGGTGATGAATGACTTTCATCCCGCGTTGAAATTGTCCCGAACAAACCCGCATGAAAGCAATACGATCGCGGTGCGCCGGATCCATGTTGGCCTGGATTTTAAAGACAAAACCGGAAAAGTCATCTTCATCCGGACTTACATTTCTTGTTGTTGTCGGACGCGGTACAGGCGGCGGCGCGATTTCCACGAAAGCGTCGAGGAGTTCCTTGACGCCGAAATTATTGATGGCGCTGCCGAAGAAAACAGGCGTCTGGCCTGCTTTTAAGTATTCTTTTAAATCAAAGGGATTGGCCGCTCCTTCAAGCAGAGCGATTTCCTCACGCAGTTCACCAGCCTGGCTTTCCAGTAATTCATCAAGCAGCGGATCGGATAAATCGTTGATAACTACCCCGTCTTCCGAACGGCGCGCCTTTCCCGGGGTAAACAGATGCAGTTTTTTGTCGTATAAATTGTAAACGCCCTTGAAGCGCTTGCCCATGCCGATCGGCCAGGACAGGGGCGAACATTCGATTTGCAGTTTATCTTCGATATCGGACAAAATTTCCAGCGGCGGCAGGCAATCGCGATCGAGTTTATTGATGAAAGTTATAATCGGTGTGTTGCGCAGGCGGCAGACTTCCATAAGTTTCTGAGTCTGCGTCTCCACGCCTTTGGCTCCGTCAATGACCATTAACGCACTGTCCACCGCAGTCAGCACACGGTAGGTGTCTTCCGAAAAATCCTGATGACCGGGGGTATCCAGCAGATTGATTTCGCAATCGGCATATTCGAATTTCATGACCGACGAGGTGACGGAAATGCCGCGGTCTTTTTCAATAGCCATCCAGTCGCTCAGGGCGTGTTTGGAGGCTTTGCGCGCCTTGACGGCTCCGGCCATTTGAATGGCCCCGCCGAAAAGCAACAGCTTTTCCGTGAGCGTGGTTTTACCCGCGTCCGGATGACTGATGATGCCGAAGGTGCGGCGGCGTTCAATTTCTTTTTGTAAGTTCTTGCTCAAAATTACCTCTTTAAATTTAAAGCGCGTTTATTAACTATAATAAAACATCTGTCAACAGGGAATATTAAAAGGATGAGACCTTATCAAGGGCGGAATGACAAAAATTAAATTATTCTTCTTTACGGCTTTTCATGGGGCGCCTGATGGCCGCCAGTTCCATTTTTCTCAAGCGGACGCTTTTGGGAGTTACTTCCACCAGTTCATCCTCGGCGATAAATTCAATGGCCTGATCCAGAGAAAGAACCCGCGGGGGGCGTAAAATTATGGTAGCGTCGGATGTGGATGCCCGCATATTCGTCAGTTTCTTTTCTTTGATAATATTGACGTTAAGATCGGTGCTGCGGTTGCGCTCGCCCACGATCATGCCCTCGTAAACTTCCGTGCCGATTTCCACAATCATTTCTCCGCGGTCTTCCATCGCGTAACTGGCATAAGGTGTAACGCGACCGGAGCGGTCGGCGACCAGCACGCCGGTGAGGCGCTGAGGAATCGGTCCGGACCAGGGGGCGTAATCTTCCAGAAGAGAATTCATCACACCGCCGCCTTTGGTATCCGTCAGGAACTGACTGCGGAAACCGATGAGTCCCCGGGAAGGGATCAGAAACTCCATGCTGACCCGGCCGGAACCTTTGTTGACAAGGCTTTCCATGCGTCCTTTCCTGATGGAGAGCTTCTCCGTAATTTTTCCGACAAATTCCTCCGGGATGTCCAGAAAGAGCCGTTCTACCGGTTCGTGTGTTTTGCCTTTTACTTCTTTTGTGATGACACGCGGGCGGGATACCATCAATTCATAACCTTCACGCCGCATGGTTTCGATGAGCACCGCCATCTGCAGTTCGCCGCGCCCGCAAACCTCAAAGACGTCGGTTCTTTCCATTTTTTTTATTTTGATGGCCACGTTGCGCAGAGCTTCTTTTTCCAGCCGCTCCAGGAGGTGGCGTGAAGTCAGGTATTTCCCTTCTTTTCCGGCGAAAGGACTATCGTTGACATAAAACATCATGGATACAGTCGGTTCGTCCACCAGCAGGCGGGGCAGCGGCTGCGGATCAGTCAGGGATGAAATGGTATCGCCAATGGTGACATTTTCCACGCCCGCTAAAGCGATAATATCGCCGGATTCGACGGAATCGACCTGTTTTTTGGTCAGGCCGTAAAAAGTGTAAAGCGCGGTGAACTTGACGCCGGGAATAATTTTATCCCTGGCGCAAAGGCTGTAATTGTTGTTCATCTCCAATTTGCCGCTCTGCAGTCGTCCCACGGCAATCTGGCCGACATAGGGATCGTAATCCAGGTTGGTGACCAGAAACTGCGGGATGTCTTCATCGTTGCCCCGGGGAGGCGGCATGTATTCAATAATGGTCTGCAGAAGGGGATTAAGATCGTTGCTGTCATCGCCCAATTTTTTATGGCTGACGCCCGTTTTGGCAATGGTATAGAGAATGGGAAATTCAATTTGATTTTCCTCTGCTCCTAAATCAATGAAAAGATCGTATGTTTCACTGATCACTTCCTCGATGCGGGCGTCGCTGCGGTCGATTTTATTGATGACCAGAATAATCGGCAGACGCAGACCAAGGGCTTTTTTCAAAACGAATCTGGTTTGCGGCAGGGGACCTTCGCTCGCGTCGACCAGAAGTATTGCGCCGTCAACCATATTGAGGCTGCGTTCCACTTCACCGCCGAAATCGGCATGGCCGGGCGTATCCACAATGTTTATTTTTACTCCGTTGTAATTCACGGCAGTGTTTTTCGCCATGATCGTTATGCCGCGCTCCTTTTCCAGATCCATGGAATCCATGACGCGGTCTTCGACAACCCGGTTGGCATGAAAGATTCCCGTCTGCTTGAGCATGGCGTTAAGCAGCGTGGTTTTGCCGTGATCGACATGAGAAATTATGGCAATATTACGTAGATGATTCTTTTGCATTTTCTTAAATCCTTACCCGGTCATGATAGTTAACTGGATTCATTGATTTACAGTCGTTCGAACACAACCCGTTTTCTTTTGAAAAGACTCAGGCGGTTGGGGGCGACTATGCTATAATTATCTTGACTTGTAAATCCCTTTTTTTTATGCTCGCAAAACTTAACTTAATCATAGGAATATCATCATGCTTAATTTTCTGCCGTCAAGTATTGTGGGAGCGATTGCAGGGTTGCTGCTGGTTGTCAATGTGTTGTTTTGGATCACGGTTTTGTTTGTTTTCACCATTCCCAAAATCCTGCTGCCCTGGCCGCCGCTGCTGAAAGTCATCAATAAAATCCTGCAATGGATCGGGGAAAACTGGATTGCCGGCAACAGCGGATGGATGTGGCTGACGCAAAAAACCGTCTGGGATGTCCAAGGGGCGGAAAAGCTGAATTATAATGGCTGGTATTTGGTGGTCAGCAATCATCAGTCCTGGGTTGATATCCTGGTGATGCAGCATTTGCTGAACCGCAAGATTCCTCTTTTGAAATTTTTTATCAAGAGAGAACTGATCAAGGTGCCTTTCATGGGATTTGCCTGGTGGGCGCTGGATTATCCTTTTCTGTATCGTCACAACTCCGAATATTTGAAAACTCATCCCGAACAACAAGGCAAGGATTTTGAAGCAACCCGCAAAGCCTGCGAAAAATTTGCCACTATTCCCACCAGTGTGATGAATTTTCTGGAAGGCACACGCTTCACCGAAGAAAAACACGACCGGCAGAAGAGTGAATACAAATTTCTTCTTCGTCCCAAATCCGGCGGACTTGCGCTGGCGTTAAATGTGCTGGGAGAAAAGTTTAATTCGCTGTTGGATATCACCATCGTCTATCCCGACGGAATTCCAACCTTCGGGGATTTTCTCTGCGGCAAGGTTAAGCGTATCACTGTGAGGATGAGAACACTGGAAATTCCGAACCAACTTTTGCATGGTGATTACGAAGGTGATCCGGCCTTTCGTGATGCTATGCACAAATGGGTGCAGAAGTTGTGGCGGGATAAAGACAAACAGATACAAACGCTCATGAAAAAGACCAAATCGAAATAAGCGCCATTTTAGTCCTGTTTCATCTCTAATAGCGGTGATGATTTAAAGACGGTTAAAAAGCCAATGAATTAGAATTATTTAGCTAATTGACGAATTCTAAAAATTGTGCAATATAAATACTGTTAATCATTGAAATATGTAGCACCGCTGTAAAAACTCGTCTCATGAAAAAAATAAATCAATGGAGGAGTTAATCACTAATGGAAAAGACATTAGGAAGGATATTAACGATCATAGGGGTGATTGTTTTTATAGGGGCTTTTTTTATTGTAGAGCTTTCCCTGGCGTCGGAAGAGAACAGCGACGGTCGTTTCATTGCCTACAATGACGGCACCGTGTGGGATACGCAAACAAATCTGTTATGGGCGGCCCGGGACAACGGCAGCAATATAAAATGGGAAGCTGCCCATGCCTATTGCGAAAATTACAGTGAAGGCGGTTATGATGACTGGCGACTGCCGACAAAAGACGAACTGCAGGGTTTATATAACAGATTGATTTTCGGGAACAACGGTTTTCATCTGACGAAACTGATAACTTTGACCGGATCTTTTCCCTGGACCTCCGATGTTCAGGGGTCTCAAGCCGCCGTAGTCGGCTTTGGTTATGATCGCGATATATGGTTTCGGGAATCCCAGAATCACAAAAGCAGAAATCGGGTGCTTCCGGTGCGTTACGGCAAAACGGAAAAGATTGCCGAGGTAGAACCGCAGCCGGAACCTGTGACGGCGGCTCCTCCACCTCCACCTCCACTTCCGCCTCCGCCACCCGCGCCTGTACCGCCTTCGCCACCTCCTCCCCCGCCCCCGGTGCAGGAGAGGGTCTCCATTGCTCTTAATATTGAATTTGATTTTGCAAAATCCGTCGTTAAGAAAAAATATCATGACAACATCAAGAAAGTAGCGGATTTTATGCAGCAGTATCCGGATACCCACGTTGTCATAGAAGGACATACTGATAACGTCGATGTTTTCCACGATCCAAACAACAATATTAAGTTGTCTCAGGTACGTGCCGATAGTGTCCGGCAATATTTGATAGACAAATTCGGGATTGATGCATCGCGTATAACCGCCATCGGTTACGGACCGAACAGGCCG
>JAJFTS010000078.1 GCA_021372815.1 Deltaproteobacteria bacterium
AGTTACGGCGACCTCGTTTCCCTCATTCAGTCGTATCGCTTTTCTTTTCTCGTTCATAACGATCCGCTCCCCTGTTGCCTGTTAGTGGACCATCATTTATTTTATTCTTAAATTCAACCCTTTCTACTCGTAATTAAATAATCCCATTTCGTTGTGTCAATGGAAAAACGGTAACAAAATACACGGGAACCCATGTATTTTAAAGGATGGAATCATTGCCCCGACTTTAACGTGTCTTTCAATGATTTGAACGTTTTATTACAATGAAAGAATAAAAAAGGGCTATTGAAATCCTGCCGCCGGAGAAGACCTTTTTTAAATATCGTTATATTTCAATAACATAAGACAATATTTTTTTATCCGGGAAATCTGGCACAATAATTTCATTAAATAAAGGCAACAAAAACAAAAACGGAGGTAACAGATCATGAAAAAAGCATTGGCAACCACAATCGTAGCGGCGGCGGTTATTCTTTTAACGGCAACTTTCAGCTTTGCCGAATATGCGGCGGCAGGCGCAACCAACTTCCCCTTCTTCCAACTGGGCTGCCTGATCGTCGGCGGATTGATTCTGGTTTCCCTGAAACGCAAATATGAAAAGATGTATGTCGGTGAAGTGGTCGGAATCTTTGCCCTGTACACGATCCTGATGGCGCTTTTCACCAATCCGGTGATTGATACGGTGAAAACCTTTGTCAGCTAAGAGATATTGCAACAGAAGCACAACAAGTAAGGAGGTATGAACTGCACTTACGATAAAAACCATGATCTGTTGATGTAGTACGAGTCCCCTCAAGGTCTGTATGACTTGAGGGGATTTTTATATTTCGAGCTTTGCCGCGTCAACTCTCTGCCCGGCGGGCGGCAAACGGCAGGTGAGATTGATGAATCGGACGAGCCGGATTGTTCACTGATGAACATTGATAAAAAAGGGCTGCGGAAAATCCGCAGCCCTTTTTGTTAAATATGGTTTACCGCTCCTAGATCGAGAAAGCTTCGTCAACGATTTCCAGCGGGGTTTTGTCGCCCGCCTTGATGGCTTCGCAACGGGCCTTCACGGTCGTCAGAATCTCATTGGCGAAGAATTTCGCGGAGGCGATTCTGCCGCTGTAGAAAGCCGCTTCCGCGTCTGTTTTCTGCAGGGCTTTTTTCTTATCCGCTGCATCGGCGCCTTTGGCGGCGTAAATGGCTTCCAGTTTATCAAAGGCGATTGCGCCGGCATCGAGCAGGAAGTGGCCGACAATCACGTCTCCGAAGAGTTCCAGGAACTTGCAGGCATTGAGGACGGGAAGGAGAAAATCTCCCGCTTTGCCGGCCTTGGCGAAAAACATGGTCAATTCCAGACAGGCATTGGCGGCTTCTTCCAGAGCGGCGGCGGCCTTGCCGAGCTCGGGATTGTTTTTCATCTTGACGAAATTGGCCTGAATCATGCCCGCCAGATTCATAATGTTGGCGCCTTTCCGCTGACCAAGTTTGCGGCCGACCAGGTCGAGGGCCTGAATGCCGTTGGTCCCTTCGTAAATGGTAGCGATCTTTTCGTCGCGCATATACTGTTCAACGGGATATTCCTGACAGTATCCGTATCCGCCATAGACATCCATCGCCATCGAACAGACCAGGAGGCCTTTATCGGTGGAGTAGGCCTTGACGACCGGCGTCAGCAAATCCAGGAATCCTTCCCAGTTGGCCTTTTCTTCTTCGGTTTTTGCCGCCCTGGACATATCCATGCAGTAAGCGGTGAAGTAGCACATGCTGCGGATGCCTTCGATATGCGATTTCATCCACATCAGCCTTCTGCGGACATCGGGATGGTTGATGATCGTGACGGCTTTGGCATCGGGATTTTTCATTTCCAGAATGGATACACTCTGGACCCGTTCCTTGGCATAGGCCACGGCGTGTTCAAAAGCGGCCGAGCCCAGATCGAGCCCCTGCATGCCGGTACCCAGACGGGCTTCGTTCATCATCTGAAACATGATTTTGATGCCTTCACGCTCGTTGCCCAGCAGTTCGCCGATGCACTTTCCGTCTTCGCCGAAATTCAGGGTGGCGGTGGCCGATCCCTTGATGCCCATTTTGTGTTCAATGCCGCCGGTGTTGACGTCGTTAAATTCGCCGATGGAGCCGTCGTCGTTCACCCGGTATTTGGGGACAATGAAAATGGAAATGCCCTTTGTTCCGGCAGGGTCACCTTCAATGCGGGCCAGAACGGGATGAATGATGTTCGGGGTCAGATCATGATCGCCCGCGGAAATGAAACACTTGGTCCCGGTAATCAGAAATTTTCCGTCGGGGAGGCGCTTGGCCGATGTTCTCAAAGCGCCGACGTCGCTGCCCGCGCCGGGTTCGGTGAGGCACATGGTGCCTGTCCATTCGCCGGCAAAGAGTTTCTGCATGTATTTTTTCTTCTGCTCTTCGGTGCCGTATGTATGGATGAGTCCCGCCGCGCCGTGGGTGAGGCCGGGATACATCATGAACGCATAACAGGCGGCGCCGAAAACCTCCATATTGGCAAAACCGACGGAAGCGGGAATACCCTGGCCGCCGACTTCCGGCGAGTCCATGGGATTGATCCAGCCGCCCTCGCAGAACGTTTTGTAGGGTTCACGGTA
>JAJFTS010000094.1 GCA_021372815.1 Deltaproteobacteria bacterium
AAAATCGTTGCTGCCTGCGGTAAAGGAGACGGCACAGGTCTGAGGATAAGTGCCGCCGATCTTTTTCACGATAAAGAAAGTTGCAAACCACATAATGGCAAAATACAGCGTCATCGGTATTCCTACGATCAGCACATCAACAGGCGATTCGATTATTTTATTGCCCTGTGTGGCAAACATGACCACGATGGTGAAGAGCAGAGCGACCAGCGTCAGCGGAGAGATTTTAGGCATGAAAACAGTGTTGAACCATTCTTCTCCCTTCCAGTAGATAAGCGAATATCGTGTTATCAATCCCGATAGAAACGGAATTCCCAAATAAATGAATACAGTTTTTGCCGATTGAGCCATCGAAATGTTGATATTGACGGATTGGGCGAGTCCCAGCCAGTTGAGCATCAGCGTAATAAAGAAATAAATATAGACGGCGTAAAAGAGAACCTGGGTAATGGCATTGAAGGCCACAAGACCCACGGCGAATTCTCTGTCTCCGCCGGCAAGCTCATTCCAGACGATAACCATGGCGATGCAGCGGGCAAGGCCGACAAGAATAACGCCGATCATATATTCAGGGTAATTATGAAGAAAGATAACGGCAAGAACAAACATGACAATCGGGCCGATCACCCAGTTCTGCAGGAGGGAAATGAACAGAAGCTGTTTGTTTTTAAAAACCTTGCCCATCTCTTCATACTTGACCCGCGCCAGCGGCGGATACATCATTAAAATGAGGCCGATGGCAATGGGAATGGAAGTCGTGTCGACTTGCAGGCCGTTAATAAAGTCGGCGGCTTCGGGAAGAAAATAACCTAACGCGATGCCGACGCCGATTGCGATAAAAATCCAAAGCGTTAAAAACCGGTCCAGAAAAGATAATTTGCTCGCTACATGTTCAGACATAAAACTTCCTCCTTGTTATTCCAAGAGAGATGGAGCCACCTCTTGTCGCGCTTATGCGGATAGTTCAACTAGCCAATTCCAATGCGCTGCGCTTTGTAATTGGAGTTTCACGATCCCGCTTATGGGGGATAGCTCAACTCGCCAATTCCAATGTGCTACGCTTTTGGAATTGGAGTTTCACGACCCCGCTTATGCGGGATAGCTCAACTAGCCAATTCCAATGTGCTACGCTTTTGGAATTGGAGTTTCGCTAATAAATCCAGTTGAATATAAATCCCACGATCATAATGCCCGTGGCAACCACGCTGATGAAAATGGCAATCAGCGGCAGTTTGATGATTTTTCTCAAAATAATCATTTCCGGCAGCGATAGTCCGATAACCGACATCATGAAGGCCAGCGCCGTGCCCAGCGACGCGCCCTTTTCGAGCAGGGCCTGAAGAATCGGGATAATGCCCGCCGCATTGGAATAAAGCGGAACGCCGATTAACACCGCCAGCGGAACCGACCACCACGCGTCCCTGCCCATGATTGAGGCCATAAAATTTTGCGGCACGTAGCCGTGAACAACTGCGCCGACGGCAATGCCCGCCACAATGTAAATCCAGACTTTGGAGACGATGTCGATGACGGCGGTATAGCCGGCCTGAATTCTATCGGTAAAAGTAATCTTTTGTTCCGCCATCTGAAAATCGCCGGCTTTTACCTCATAAACCCATTCTTCAACAAAACGTTCCACCTTGAGTTTACCGATCACCCAGCCGGAAAGAATTGCGATAAGCAGTCCGGTGGATGCATAGAGCAGGGCGGTTTTCCAGCCGAAAAGCCCGAAAAGCAGAACCAGCGCGACTTCATTAATCATCGGCGCGGCCACCAGAAAAGAGAAAGTGACGCCCAGCGGAATGCCGCTTTCCACAAAGCCGATAAAAAGAGGAATAGCTGAGCAGGTGCAAAAAGGCGTTAAAACACCCAGCCCCGCGGCCATGACATTGCCGGCAAACAACGGTTTCCCTTCCAGCGCTTTTCTTGTTTTTTCCGGCGAAAAATAAGAGCGGATAATTCCCACGACAAATACAATCACGGTCAGCAGAATAAACACTTTGGGCGTATCATAGAGAAAAAATCGGATAGCCTCGGTCAAATGAGAGGATTTATCCAGCCGGAGTATTTCATAGACGAAAAAATCAACGCCTCTTTCCAAAAGAATATAAATCACAACCGCGAAAGGAATCAGTAAAAAGGGAATATAATAATTCATCTTTTTTTTATTGCCATTATCTGTAGTGCAACATTCATTCATTTTATTTTCCGCCGATCATTTTTTTGATATCGGCCAGTGACGGAAGTTTGCCCGCGGCTGCGACTTTTCCATCAATAACCAGAGCCGGGGTTGTCATGACACCGTAAGCCATGATTTTCTTGATGTCCGTGATATGGTCAATCTGAGCGTCAATAGCCGTTTCTTTAACCGCCTGGTGGACCGTATCTTCCAATTTATTGCAGGTTGCGCAACCCATGCCCAGTATTTCTATTTTCATGTTTGCCCTCCTATTTTTTACAGCATTTCAGGATTTTATTTTGTTCTTTGACGTTGGCCGACAGAACATCTTCCACACAGCCGAAAAAGTCCATGATGCAGGGAACGCGCAGGCTGTAGAAAATGGAATTGCCTTTTTTTTCATCGATCACCAGACCGGCA
>JAJFTS010000116.1 GCA_021372815.1 Deltaproteobacteria bacterium
CCTTCCAGTTCTTATAAAAGCAATATCAAATTAAACATCGTGTTCGCGGATATGGCCAAAGGCAGGATATTGTACAAAACAAACGTGGAAAGCAGTTATGTGCAGGAACACGTTTTGTTTTCCGAAAACATTCTGGGAGAACAGGCCGACATCGTTTTGGCCGATGCCATTGAAAAACTTTTTGAAGATAAGTCCGTGGCGCAGAAGCTTAGAGAAGCTCTCGCTCCGTAATGCCAATCAGCTGTCAGACATTTCTGGCAGAGCATGTCCGTGGGAACAGATTGAAAATCCGTCAACCGGCGCCTGGTTCCCGGTCGGTATCCCGGCGCCGGTTTTACTGTTACTGAACAAGGCGCAGCTTGATTTCCTTGGCAATCTGGTTAAAGATAGCCTGCAGGTCGCTCGAATCCGGTGCGATAAACGTATACTCTGCTCCGCTGGAGATGCTCGTGAGAAAATCCTCATCTATATCTCCGCCGCTGCCCGTGTTTCCCAGACCGATAACAAAGATTTTGATGTATCGGTCTTTCAGCGTCCGGGCATTATTCAGCGCCAGTTGTCTTGCCGCGTTGCAGAAGTAAGGAATCAGTTTATTCGTGGGAATGCTGCAGGACTCCGCTGAATATCCCGAAACCGGACCGAGCCTGTCGGCTTCGAAGATATACCATTTCGTATTCGAGTAACCCGAAGTGGTACACCTTGGGGGGCGGCCTACACAAGTTGTCCTCCTGCAACTCGTTGTCGCCGTGCTTTTCCCATCGCCGGTTATGGAGGGATCGACACCGCTGTAGGTACCGCTGCTTGGCTTGTAGAGAGCGCTGACCACGCTCATATAGCTGTAGTCCGATGTCCTGCAGTTGGCATGCCCCGAAGAACCTTGCCCGACGGCGACCCCGTCGTAGTCCGTGTTATTGTATTTAAAGCTGTCCCGCAGAGCTGTCGGCATCCCGTCAGAAAAGAAAATAACATACTGCTGGATCCGCTGGTCGGCGTTTAAACCGCTCTGATCGGAAAGCTGTCCGCCGGCCTGCTCCACGGCATCTTCGGTAATTGTGGCGCCGTCGGCGGACATGGCTGTGATTTTATTATTTATTGCGGTGACATAATTCGTTCCCAGTGCAAGATCAACTCTTGAGGTTGTTGCAAAACTGACAAGCCCCATTTTATCCGTGTCCTGGGTGTCTTCAAAGAATGTGACAAAGCTTTTCGCGGCTGTCTTCAGATCTCTGATCTTCGTGCCGCTCATCGATCCCGACCGGTCGAGCACCAGCATGATTTCCACTTTATTCTTTTTTGCTGTGGCATTGTTGCTTGCGGAAACCATATCCCCTACAAAGATTCTGGACAGAGTGCCCAAAGCGCCGACACTGCCGGTTACCGTGACGCTGTGATTGGCACCGTCCTCAGTTGCCGTAAAAGTCAAGCCTTTCTCCTGCCCCGTTTTTTGGGTAAGCAGATTATCGGGGAAGTTGGCGTATCCGAAGTCTTCGGCAAGTGTCAAATAAGTGCCTTGATTAAGTGTCTGGCCAATGGTCTTTGCTCCCGCGAGGCCGGCCGCATCGACGCTTTTGGAAAGTTCCGACCGCACCGTGTACCAGCGCCCCACGTCGGTGGCCAGCGCGGCGATCCCGATAATCACGATCAGAAGTAGTCCGAACAGAATCAGAATGTTGCCCCTCCGATTCTTGATGATTGTTTTCATAATGCTGCTCCTTTCTGTGTTTCTTCCGGTATTTGTTTTAATTAAAACAACGCCCTGCTGCTCAAGATCATGCTGTTCTTCATATACGGGACCGGAAGGAGCGGAGTGAACTTGTAGAAGACCTCAACCACGTTGAGCTCGCTGAGGTCGGCGGAAGATGTACCGGCGTAGTACGTCAGATGATCGTATATGCTTTCTTCCCACTGGTTGCGGCACAGGCCAAGTTTTGTGAGGTTGCTCCCGATGGAACTGGCGACAGCGAGATTTCCTGCGCTGGCGCTGGCGCTGGCCGAGGTATCGATAGAGGGGTAGGGTTGGGCCGCGTTGCTGCCGGCGTTAATTCTCCAAATATAGATTTTGCCTGATCCCACAAGGTCCGGCCCCACCGGAGGTCTTGACCCTTGCTGGAGCATTGTAATAAGTTGCCGGGCATCGTAATTAGCTGCTCCGTAAGTGCTGAGGTGGCGGGAGGCGATGCTGCCGCCTTCCCGGGCAATGTTGGTCAACACGATCCTCGCTTCAAACAATCTCCCGAAATCAATGATCCCGCAGATTATCAGGATCAGGACAGGAAGTATCATCGCCATCTCCAGCGCCGAAACCCCTCTTTGGCCTGCATGGTTGAAACGGTTGTGCCGTTTCCACGTTTTATTGTGAGACTCAAATTTCAAAAACGACGTGCATTGAAATTTGTAAGTCGTAGTGAGTCCCAAATTTCGGAAGCTAAGCGCACTGAAATTTGTTGGACGAACTATCCAATCACGCACAGCGGAGGGTATAATACCCCGCAGCATGCTCCGGAATTGTTCCCTCCGCTTGCTTTGGGGTTCATACCCGTGATTTTTCGAATCATTCATGTTGTGCCTCCTGACGACATTATTGCCCCCAAAGGCAATATTTACAGACATCTTCAAAACAACTCGTTTCTGTACAGCGCCTCGGCGCTGATCACAATATTTCCCCCTGTGAACAAATTTCCGATAAATGGTGTCAGAAAGTTGTAGGTGTAGAGAACCCGCACCCGCATGTAGTCGCCGCCATTGCCGGCGTTCACTGTGGTTGACCAATCTTCCGGGTCTGTGTAGTTCGCGCCCACGGGGTAGATGCTGATTTGCAGTTTGTCCGAGTCGACCGCCAGGCCGGCGTTATCTTTAATGGTCTTGATGATCGAGTCTTCCCTGGTCATGACTGTGCCGTTTGCGGCCGTGAGCTGCCTGCCCACGAGGGCGAGCCTGGTTCCCTCACGGGTGGCGAACTGGATTGTGTGCTGATTGTAAAAGTACCAGCCGAAATCAATGATTGCAAAAAGCAAAAGGAAAAAAATCGGCATGACCAGCGCAAACTCGACGATTTCCGAACCCTTGCCGCCGGACGGAATCCGCCTCGTTTTTTCCATTACGTTCACCTCCTTAACTTATTGATAAGGAATTGCTTTTCCATAATGGCAGTATTTTATTGCGGGAGCATTTTTATAACAGGAGTGTTTCTACAGCGGAAGTATAAAAAGAGAAAAATTAACAGGATTTTGAAGGACTCCCAATTTTTTTGACATTACTTGCCAAACTATCCCTTCATTTTTCACAATGAATATTTTTTGGTTTAATCCTTCATCTTTACTCAATTCAGAACCACAATTTATACCTAAAAAAAATTTTTGCAATACTTTTTTAATGCCAAGATATCTCCGGAACCGTAAAACGCGCTCTAACTAAACAGCTTGAATTTTTGAACCGTTTTGAGTTAAACAATATCAGACACATAAAACTCAAAAAAGTGCCGGACTTGGGTACATTTTTTATGAGACATCGTTTCCCCGATAAACGCATCTTCCGATAACCTTTATTTATGAGGCGACAGGATATTCCATGAAGCGTCGCATTGTGGAAATAATCATCATTTCAGCTTTAATATCCGGGCTTATGCTTCCGTTTCTGGGAAAACCTGTTCATATGGACGATGGTTTTTATTTGGAGATAACGAAAGCAGTTGTTAAAAATCCCTGCAAACCTTATTCCTTTATGATTAACTGGGGGGAAGTTTCGGGAAGCGGTTTCGGAGATTTCAATCCGCCGCTTTTCAGTTATTTTCTCGCCCCGGTCCGGGCTAAATGGGGACCCAGTGAAGTTCCGCTTCATCTTGTTGCGCTTCTCTTCGTTTTTTCGGCTGTTCTTTCATTTTATTTCCTTTGTGACGAAATTGGCATCAGGCCGCTCATTCCCACTCTGGTTTTTTTATCAAGTCCTTTTTTTGCCGTAGGGACAAATTTGATGATAGACACGCCGGTCCTGGGGCTGGCGATTCCGTCAGTTCTTTTTTTTATAGTCGGCGTTAAGAGGGAAAAATTGTGGCCCCTTATTTTATCCGGTTTGCTGTTTTCTTTAGCGGTTCTTACAAAGTATTCGGCGCTTGCGCTATTTGTTCCTTTTTTTGTCTATCCATTGCTTTCGAAAAAACCCGGATTCATGATACCCTTTGCCACAGGACTGGCAGTTTTTCTGCTCTGGAATATTTACTGTATCGTTGTTTATGGTCAGCCCCATTTTATGAATACGACTGCCATGAATAAGTTTGACGTTTATGTTTTTCTCTTCAATCCTTTTGTCTTGTTGATGATAATCGGTATGACACTTCCATATGCCTTTTTTATAATACGTCGCGGCTTTGCTTTTTATCTCTCTTTGCTGAGCGGAATGGGTATAGGTTTGTTTTATTTTTTACTGCTCAATAGAGATATTGAGAGTCTGATTAATGGATGTCTTGTTGGAATCAGTGTTTTTTTCGGACTGTATCTCTTTATTTTTATTTCAGGACATATTGAATTGAAGAAAAAAGGAAAGTATTTTGTAGTCATGAATGATAATTTATTCATATTCATGACGCTATGGATAGTGATGATTATCATCATGAACTTATTTTTTACGCCATTCGTAGCTTTTAGATACCTTATTTTTATGTATCCCGCATTAATCATTATAATGTTTAAATACACCATTTTTTCGAAGATTGCGGCAAAAAAGATGTATATTGTACTTGGCTGCATGTTCGTAATCCATGCAGCGCTTGCTTATGCCGATTTCAGATATGCCCGGACTTACAAAAATGCCGCGGAGTTTTTACAAGGACAATATCATGATAGAATCGTCTGGTATCTTGGTCATCATGGATGGCAGTACTACGCTGATGCCGCCGGTTTTCATCAGTGGTCGAAACTTAATGATCGAATGGCGAAGGGCGATATCGTGATTATTCCGCAGAATGTTTTTAAACAAAGAATGACGGATGAACTCAAATATAAAATCAGGAAGGTTGAGAGCTTAAAATATGAACTTCCCTGGCTTCCGATAAGATCACAGGGAAAACTTTCACATGCCGGCTTTTATGGATCTGTTATAACGAACCCGACTTACTCTTTATCCTTCGCTCCGCTGGAGATTGTGGATATCTACGAAGTGGTGAAATAAAAACCGTAAGATAACAACCGTCGAAATCAATGGCATCTGTAAAACGAATTTATCCGTCTGTAAATGAACGCTGAAACGGTTGCCGGAGTTTCCTGAGAACGTATGGCAGATGCAGCAGTCCCAGAGGCATGACCAAGGCATACATCAAACCCCAGTATATATTGAACGATCGTCCGACGATCAAAAAAGCGAGCACATAGATGCCCACCGTGGAGGCGATCCTTATTCCAGATGCGCCGCGCCACCCGGCAAGGCCAAGAAGAGCCGGCGGCAAAATAATTGCGGTCACCCATGACGGGGATATTAAAAGGAAAGGGTGCATTTGGGCTGTGGTCAAAACGAAGGGCCAGCCGCCGAAAACAATCCATCCGCCCCGCAGAACTTTATCATTTGCTGTAATCAAGGAGCTGACAATCGACCAGTGAATGAATAGTTCGACGCCAAAAACCGCAATGCCTGCCAGCCAGATCAGGGTTTCTTTGCGCCGGCCTTCCAGACAGGATAGCGTCATCATGACAACGACAAAAGGAAGAGAAAGTTCCCGCAGGAATAGCGCGATCAGACCGGATATCACAGAAATATAACGCCATCCCAGTGCATAAGCCGCCAGAGATAAAGCGATCAGTGTTCCCGCCCAGAATTCATGAGCCAGGAAAGGGCCGGGGATAAGGCTGTAAATTACCGGTCCGGCCATAATCAGGCCGCCAAGAAAAACCTGCCACGCCTGATAATTGTGTTTGTGAAAAACAACCATCCAGAGCAGCAGTGTTGTTAATGCCAGAATAAAAGCCAGGATCTGACCTGTCTTAAGAGACGGCAGGTGACCCAAAAACCAGGCCAGCGCCGGCAGGCGCCAGTTGAAAACGCTGGCGGTCGTATAACCCATCTTGCGCAATGTATGGCCCGCGGCGGAATAATAGCTTTCCCCGGCGTGAATTTTTTCCACGATAGTCTGATAGCATTTTAAATCCGCCTCTATTATTTTTCCTTTAGAATCGGGAAGGGGACGGCAGACGGCAAGTCCATATAATATTGTAGCGATAAGAAGGGTCAGGATCAAAGCGGAGCGCCAGGGAGTTAATTTATAAAAAATACAGTTTTTAAACCCGGAATATTTGCCCATGATTGGTCATTTCCCCGGTGATTAAAGCTCCGTCAGATTGCCGCCGGCGTTTTTGTGATATATTAAGCTTATAATTTAATTAACATACCCTTATGGCCCGGATTCCGGTGAGGGGGTGGTTTAAAAATAATTAACTTTTTTTATAATGGAGACTATATTTTTCTTGACATGCACGTAAAAAATACTATCATTGTTTCCATAAAATTTCAAATTGTACGTTTCTTCACGTGCCCTTGCCCATTTGAAATGAGATGTTTTTCCTTTTCCTGCGGGCTGTTCCGGTGTCACG
>JAJFTS010000117.1 GCA_021372815.1 Deltaproteobacteria bacterium
AATGCGTATTTCAATAAAATAAGGCTCAAAATAACATAAAGATGGCAGTGATCATGTGACCGTGATTATCAACTTTTAATAAAAACAACCAATATAATAAAAGAGACAAATAGGTCACCAATAATACTTCATCATATGAAATAAGAATGAAAGTAATTATTCACGCTACAAATCAAAAGAATATTTTCGCAAAAGGAAAAAAATTCAATCAATGTTCATGATGGGCATCTGTTAGTTTTTGAGTAAATCAAAAAAGTAGAGCTAACGTCGATAATCACAAAAATTCTGACATAAATTACCTTACCGTTCTATGCGAAAAATGACCGCTTTTTTTAAGTTGCCGCGGATATACCTGTGACATATTTAGGTCAATGGCATCAATCAACTTTTTTTCATAATATTTTCTATATTTAATATATGCATGTGATGGAAAATAATTAAGTAATAATTTCAAATACATATTATTTTCATCATTATATTGATTTACAATTATTTCACTATTTTTTAAATCTTTAAGTCCTCATTTGAAAGGATCTTCTAAAATAAAATTAATTTCTTTTATTCAAAATTCTAAAAGTGCATTTGTACACATTTTTCAAGGCTCCAGCGTAACATATAAAATTTTGTTCGCTATGCTGTGATTTGTTGCTGCCTTAATAAGATTTATTTCAGCATGAGATTTTCTGTTATTTTGCGTATTTCTTTCATTTCTTCCACTAATGATATTTCACGCATCGTCAAGCATAATTGCTCAAATTGGGTAATCTCACTTTTCCATTGCCTTCAATGCTTCAGCATAAGCAAGAGCCATATATTTATTCATATTTATTTACCAAAAATGTTTGCAGAAAATTTTCAAATAAGCGTTCATAATCACCTTGCTGTCTGATTGCCCTAAGTAAGCCCCATGTGGCCTTACTTCAAGCAAAGTCATTCAATTTATCAGTGTATAAATAACCACTTTGCAAAAGCAAAATGGCCACATATATTCTGACAATCGTGCCATTGCCGTCATGAAAAGGATGAGTGTGTCAGACAAAGGACACGAACAGAATAATTTTGATCAGGCTGTGCAGGCTCTTTTCGTTTTCCAGAAAGTTTTGAATGTCCGTCATGGCGGATGCGATATGTTCCGGTTCCAGATATAAAGAGCCGCTTCTGCCCACCGAATCCTCTTGACGGAATTCCCCGGCGGGATAGCGTTTTACATAGGATTCCCCGAAGTCGTTCGAGAAAGTTGCTCACCAGAGGCCTTTGGGGTAAATTTTTTTATGCAGCGTACAAAAATCGGACAGGGGGATTTTTTCCTTCAAATACATCGTGTAAGCAAAGTCGGCAATATCGGAGACAACGGTGGAAAACATTTTTTCAATCTCGGCGGTTTTGCGCTTTTTGATTTTGTGCCTTTCGGCTAACCGGGTCTTGTACCTCTGCATCCTGGTCGCGACGATGGCGTAAAGGTGCGCCCGGACGTCCTGAGTAGTCAATGGCCGCCGCAGCGCGTCGATCTGATCCAGAATTGGCTTGAGCTTTTCCTGCAGCGCGTAAACGGTTGCCGGATCAACCTTCACTCAGGGGATGTCATTCATTTTTTCCAGCGGCCCTTTGACAGACGCCGTGCCGCTTCGTTCGCCATCCGATGGGGCATGACCGGGCGGCATCAGCCGTTTTTCAATGGCCGCATAGAGCGCTTCGATATTTCATGTGATTTGCGCGGCGTTTGCCGCGTCGCATAACGCATCGTGATATTTTTCCCTGAGCAGATGGAAATAAACCGGCTCAAGCCCTTCTTTGAGCAGCAAAAGGTCGCACAGGATACTGCCCGTCAAACCATCCGCATCGCTTGCGGGGAAAAACAAATCAAGATCGGAAATAAACCGGTAGATGAAAATCTTTTTTTCCTTTTTCGGCGTCTGGCAGGGGATGCCTTCATTATAAAGGCGCACCATATCCCGGATGAGCAGGCCGCCGTCCGGTGCGGCAAACAGATCCATTTGCGCGCCGTTGGGAAAAATGACCTTGTGAAGTCATTCCATAAACGACGCCTGTAATATGGGCTGACTGATCAACCCGGCAAAACAGTAGTTGGCTATCTTGAGCAGATGCATACCGCAAAATGGCGTCATTTCGGCCTGCGCCGGTTGTCCGGCGGCCCTTGCCGACGAAGCCGGGCTTGCTGTTTCAGATGGATAATGTCCTGCCGGTTGGCCATAACGCGCCAGGGCATTTTGTATTGTCGCCATTACTTTTTCTTTACTGCTGCCTTTGGTTCATCCGTTCACGTTGCAACCTCCGCACAACCGGCATCTTTTCTCCGGTCATAGCCATTATTCAGCGCATTAATGCGGTCCGGCGACGCGGGGCAAAACAACTGACGTGCAAAAACGGAATACCCAAGCGACCCTTTTTTGAAAGACAACCAGTCTAACCCTCGCCGCCACCCGATAACCGCCATTCAGTCTTCCCTATGGCTGCCTCCTGCCTTGGACCTTAGCCTTCCCGGATTTAGTCGGGTTGCAACTCCGACGCTCCGGCGGCTTTAATGGTGAATAACCTCCTATGCCCGTTCTTTTGATGCCGTTATTTATTTTATAAACCTTTTACATATTCCGGTCGTCATTGCCCAACTTGATTGGGCAATTGTACCCTTTAGGGTGAATCCAGATTTTCTTTTCCGTGGATTCCCTTGTCTCATTGCCATTCGCAAGGCAATGACAGACTTTCTGATGGTTCAGGAGTCTTTCGCTTGAACCGAAACGTTTCGGAGCAACCAACATATGTCCGGCGAATGCCGGATGGTTGCGACTGGGCCGGCCTGTAAAAAAGACTGAACCGTCAATTTAAATATTTGAGGGTCTCCCCATTTCTACATTGCCATACATTGCCATATTGTGGGTTGTCCCCATCGTTGTACTTATGCACCTGCCAAGCTTTTTCCAGCCCGCTTCACTATTTCATATTGCAGTTCTTCTGCTTTAAGACTTTCGTGATAAAGTTTATTATTTGATTCATTAATTTCTTTCAGATGATTGTTAATCTCATCTTCTTTATCTTTATCCATATATTTAATTAATGCTTTTTTCCTCTCAAGTATTCTTCTTACTGCCTCTGCTTTTTCAAATGCCAGCCTCATTTCCTTTGGTTTTTCCTTTAATATTTTAAATGTCCTGTCGGATATATTGGTTTTATCCAGCATATGCTCATTAAATTTTTCCAGTGCCAAACGATATTCTATCATCAATTCGCGCAAACGATTGTGCGCTTCTAACACGCTTGATATATGTCCTTGCAAAACAGCGGATAAAGTTAATCCGTATAAAATAACATCAATTTGTGTTTTTGCATCACTTGTCGTTATCTTATCATTTGCGACTTCTCCATGAATGTCTTCAAGTACTTTCAGCAAATATGTTTGAGGTATTGATATTAAATATAGAATTACTAATAATGGCAATAAAGCGCAGATTAATCCGACCTTCAACTCAGGGACTGATAATATGGGTTTTTCATAAAGGATAATTGCGAAGTTGATGACTGAAAAAAAACCAGAAGCAAGCCATAATGAAATTATCAAATGCAAAAGATATTTGTAAATAGCTTTAGGATTTATTCTTTCAGGCATTGGTATTTCAGATAAAGAAAGTAGAACGAATACCGCGGTTATCAACAGGGTAATTATTACAAAAAAATAGCTGCTAATATACAACATGCTGCCTATGCCCGCTGTTGATGGCAGATAACTTAGTAAATACAAAATTATGGATGATCTCACAAATAGGATAATCCAGAAACCCATATATGCAGAACTTAATGTTGTAAAACGATTTGTATCCCGGAGACCTCTTGGATAGAAGAAGCTGGCTATCTTTGTTATGGCAAAACATAGATCGATGCATAAAGAAGAGAAAACAATAATGAATATTACGTTGAGCAACGTTATTTTGGATAAACTTTCTGTTTCTATAACAGATAGTAAAAGCCAAATTAATGAAGACACTGCACCTAAAATTGCCCAGGTCGTCCATCCCGGCATGCTGAGTTCAGCGCGTTTAGAATTAATTTTAAACTCAATAAACTTTAGCAATGCATCCTTTTCGCACGTGGGACTACTGTTATTGTCAGACATATTTTTTCCTTTCCGGTGTTGTGTTATTTAGACTGCAATTCATAGCCGAACTTTTTTCCGATAAATTGAAGGAGACACACGGTCAGGTGTGAATTGCTCTGCCGGTTCAAGCGTCCTTCTTCGATGCGAAACATTTCGGGATGCACCAGTTTGACGAAGCAGACCAAAACGTTAACTTAAATACTTGAGGCCTCCCCTTCTTCCCTTCCTTCCCTAACTTTTGGGCTATGGGCTATCAGCCAAAGTGGTCATCGTCCAAGTGTCACTTACTCAGCCAATGGTCAGCACAATATTTTTTGCAGTCGAATATGTTCAAGCACTTGTTCATGTTAACCAGACTGTTTGTCAGTTTGAGATCGTTCAAGACGCAGACGTTAAATCTCAATTATCAATCACATATTCTCATCAAGTTATAGAGATAGTTGTTGCCGTGTTAATTCAAGATACAGTGATTGTGTTAGAAACCAGATTTTCAGATAAGCCTGAATCTGTTATATCTGTAAATGTAAATGCATCTGGTGTAGTATCGCCAGCGGTTGTCGTACTGGTAAACGTATCTGATACCCCGCCAATCGTCAGCACCGTATTGGTCGCCGTCGCGTTGGCGGCGGATGACGTATGTCTCACTTTGACCGTCTGGCCGTTTGTTACGGTACCGGCTGCCGACGTCCAGGCCCCGCCGTTGATGCTGTATTCGCCGCCGGTAACAGAAATGGCCGTGGCGGAATTAATGCCGGAAACAGTGATGGCCGCCGATTCAATGACTGTGGATAAGGCCACATTCGTCTGATCGGTAAAGGTGAAAGCATCCGGCGTAGTGTCCACTGCGGCATTGGTGGAAACTGCCACATTTTGGGTGGCTGCCTGATAATTACCCGCCGTGTCTTTGGCTATGGTGTATATCTTGTAATTGGTGCCGGCCGTCAAACCGGTGATATTGACCGTTGCCGCCGTATTGGCAGTCATATTAAAGCTTGTTCCGGCTTTTACTTCTGCAACCGTTGGCGCGGGATCGGTGGCCAGTTTAACCAGATAATAACCCGTCCCGTTTTCATCAATGGTCATGCTCAGGGTCGTCGCCGTATCGGTGGTGCCGCTGACGGACGGTGCAGCCGTGGTCGTTGGCGCTGTCGCGTCCGCTGCCGAAACGGTCACGCTTACAATTTTAACAGAGCCATGCTGCACGACAACGGTGATGGTCTGGGCCGCGCTGGTGGTGATGACATATGTATCGGTTACGCCAACCACCGGTTCCGCAATTTTTGCCGTATAAATGGTAAATGCTGTTCAGACGATGGCAAATTGTCCGGTATTAACAAACGCAGCCCCATTTTTCGTTATTCCGGTAATCGTGCCCGCGGCAACCGCGGCGCTGATATCGCCGGTCTGCGTGTTAATGGACGTTCCTGCCGGCAGCAATGTTTTGTCTATGTAAACTTGCCTTGTGGTGGACTGGTCGGCAGCCGCCATGACCCGATCGGAGCGGATCGCGGGATTTTTGGCAACTTCCTGCAACAAGTTGGCGGCAACCAGCTTTCCGGATTTGCGGCCGGCCGATTGCTGATGGTCTTTTGCCTCAGCGGCTGCGGCAATGCTGCTTTGTTTGTTATCGAGATCATTTTGGTTTGCCGCGGTTTTTTCCGCGCCGCCGAACGTCCATTGCAAGCCCAGCCCTGCTGTCCAAATATTATCGTATTGATCGGTAAGACCGCTCTGTTGATAGTCAACATGCGTGTAGCCGCCTTTGACATAAACCGCTACATTGTTGATTATTTTCCAGTTGATCTGCAATTCCGTGCTTAATTTTTCACTGGCGCTGGTACCCGCCGATAGTTTTAATTCTAAGTCATTCGTTATATCCTGAGAAAAAGTGCCTTTGAACAATGCGCTGGAATGATCCAGGTTGTCGGTGGAATATTTCTGTTGATAGGTGTTCTGATCATAGCCTGCGTCAAACAGCAGATACCCTCATTTCCAGGGTTTAAGGCCGAGGTTAAGGGATCATTTTATGTTCTGTGCACCGGCGATGTTTCTATTATTTTTCCATAATTCATAAACGGTGGCGGTATCGATAAAATAGTTCTTTGCTGATAATTCTTTGTCTTCCGCTTTCGAGTAGCTGATCGTGACGCCTATTTTATCCAGAATTCATTTATCGACTTTGTAGTAATAGTTTACTCCGGCCCCGAACTGGCCGATGCGTTCTTCTTCGCTGCCGGACACGAACTGAAAATCGATCAACTGCCGGAGATATTCGCCGGTTACTTTGATGCCGTGCCTTTTGGCAAACTCAGTACCCAAAGTGGCCAAAATTCGCTGGTGGTTTGCGCCGCCCTCGCCTTCCAGGGCAACGGCGAAGTTTTCACCAAGCATATGGGCAATCATGACATCGCCCAAAAGGCCCAGGCTGCTATTGTACTTAATTTCGGCAAAGGTGAGGCCTCAGCCTTCGTTAAAATATTTTTCCTTTTTTAACGGCGGAAGGCTGATCGGGGTGTCTTGCCGGTTTTGCGGGTTTTGATCCTGCAACGCCAGTTCATACGCGGATGGCCGGTTATTCAGATAATTTCATTTGTTCGCCACCTGATCGGCTGCGCCCACGGGCATGACCGACTGGCTGATAATACCGGCACAAACAACGGGCGTTAAAACGGCCAGCGCCCTGCCGGTCAATGATGGTCAGCCGTTATTGACGCTTTGCTTTCAGGCGGCGCGTTTTTGCCGCTTTTTCAGTCTTCTGTTTTTTTCAGCGCTTGTTAATTTCTTCCTTTGCTGCATTGTTGCGGCTTACTCCTTTTGATCCGGCATTGTTTATCCTGTCATATCGTCATTCAGAGCATTAATGCGGCCAAAGCGCGGGGCGCCACGACTGAAGTGCAGAAACGGAATACCCAAGTGACCCTTTTTTGAAAGACAACCAGTCTAACCTTCGTCGCCACCCGATAACCGCCATTCAGCCTTTTTTCGACTGCCCTTGGCATTGAACCTGAGCCTTCCCGGATTCCGTCAGTGTGCAATTCCGACTCTCCGGCGGCTTTAATGGTGAATAACCTCCTATGTCAGTTTTTTTGATGCCGTTTATATTTTCCAAACCTTTTACAACTTCTAAATATTCTATTGTTCAGGGCAACGTGTGCCTTTAGTGCAACAAACGGGTCATTGCGAATGAAGTGAAGCAATCTCGGGATGCTTAGATTGCCACGCAGACCAAGGGTCTGCTCGCAATGACATCTTGTGTTTCTTCCATTGATAACCCGGTGCTTCGCATCGGGTAAACTTCCCGCAATGACATTTTTTTGCTGGTTCAAGCGTCCTTCGCTTGAACCGAAACGTTTCGGAGCAACCAGAACATGTCCGGCGAATGCCGGATGGTTGCTCCAGCCTTTAAAATCTCCCCCAACCCCTCTTTGAAAAAGAGGGGAGCTTTTTTTCAATCAATAATATGGAACAGCAGTTCCTTGTATCCTTTTTTCCGCATGGTCTTGATGGAATTGCCCGTTTCCTCGTAAACAAGCTGCTTTTTAAAATGCAGCTTGAAGTATGCGCCTTCCGTATTTTCGCCAAAGGACTCTTTGACCAGTTTGGGGAAATCACTTTTGAGCAGCCCCTCGACCATGGCTTTGTAATTGATGGTAATGGAACGGTGCGAAAATAAAAACTTGTTGAGCAGGTAGCTGTAATACCGCATGGTCAGGCAGTCCATGACTTTCTGTTTGTCTGCTTCATCCGCCAGCGCCACCAGGACGTAGAAAACCGCCTTGCTGATGTTTCCTTTTTCTTTCTCGCCCAGTTTCTCCATGTAGGCGGGGCTGACGGACAAAAGCCGCAGCACACCCACCCGCTCAATAAAGTCCGCCATGTAAACGCGGGAGTTGAAACAATACAGCGACCGGTTTGGATCATCGGCAATGCCCAGGCGCTGCAAAAACGACAGGCACTGGAGGCAATAAAGCGCTTCACCCTTTTTGGCATAAAGGTCAAACCGGTTCTGCCCTGCAATGCTTTTTTCACGGCGCGCCGTGGGGTGAATCAAAATGCGCCTCAACCTGTCTGTCTGCTCTTTCACAAATATATTAACCTGCCCTGTCAATTCTATAATCTTTGCCGGCATTGCTATATCACTGGAGCGGGTGACGGGAATCGAACCCGCGTAGTGGATTGGTGTTCCAATCTGGAGCTGAAGTCCAGCGCCTTGCCATTAGGCGACACCCGCATATTGCGAAGGACCGGATGATTTGCTGCATGAAAATAATATCTATTCATCAGGCAAGCGCCCCGCACCGGTTTTTTAATTGTTGATGGTGATTTAATGAAGCTATTGGAAATTGGTGATTGGAACAATCGCTGACATAAACGGCTACCGAGTAATATTTTCGGGGGGGGTAAATACGCAAGAATGTTGTCTTATGGCTGTACCATTTTGCTGATGATAACCCGAAAAAACCACGCTTGCACCCTGCTTGCTGCTTTCTTTACGAATTTTATGGCTACCGAATGTTCCAAAATATAATGTGTGCTGTTTTCATAAAGAAACGCTGCCATAATGTCAAGAAAATTATTTATTTTCGTTTATGAGTTCACCCTGAACCTGCATCGCACGGCTCCGTCAGGACATCCTGCATCTTTTTAAATTGAAAGTTGCGCTCTTTATAAAATTGAATGACTTCCTGAAGACAACGAAGCGCGGCCCCACCCGTTTTAAAACGGCAATCCAGAGGAATGTTTTCCTTCCGCAAATCAACAAATTCCCAGGGATGAACAAATAAAACCACCGGGCTTTCCAGGGCCCCAAGCCAGCGGTTTCTGATCCAGGCAGGCAGGCGCAAAACGGATGACGTGATCGACGCGGGGATTCGCCGCAATGTTGTCGACCGGGTTTTTTGCAGGTAGGATGGTTTGTATTTAGCCTGCGAAGAATCAACCGATAAGCCGGCTTTTTCCAGGAGATCAAGGTAGGTTTGCGGAAACTTCAAATAAGGCGACCGGAAGGAATAAACGGGACCGAATTGCCTTAGTATCTCCAGTGAAAGCTCAATGTCCCGTTGTGCACCGGCGCGATCCAGAGTCGTATAATCGCTGTGATTGAAGCCGTGACTGCCTACTTCATGTCCCTGAGTAATCAAACCGCGGATAATGTCGGGATAGTCCTTGGCAATTTGTCCGGTGACAAAGAATGTGGCCTTTACGTTTTCCTCCTCAAGCAGACCAAGAAGCAGTCTGGCTCCTTCCGTAACTCCACGAAAGGTGTTAAGGTATGGCGGACAGTCCGGTTCCATGTCAATGGTCAGGAAGATTTTTGGCGCTGCTGTCATTATCGTCATCACTGGCATTATCCTAGACACTCTTTTTAATCCAAGCGTTCTTTGACAATTCGTCTATTGGCTGTTATGTATCAACAAAGAATTGATTTGGCAATCTGACAAATATTTTGCCATTGCTAAAAATTTTTTCTGGCTACGAAAAGCGGAACTTTTTATGATACCTGCAATTATTCATCAAACATGGAAGACCGGAGACATCCCCCCCGAATGGAAGGAGTCAAGAATTTCCTGGCAACGTCTTCACCCAGACTGGCAATACATCTTCTGGACCGACTCCGACCTGGAGCGTTTCATTGAGGAGCGTTACCCCTGGTTTTTGGACATATACCGGGACTACCCCTATGCCATTCAGCGGATCGATGCAGCCCGGTATTTCATCCTTTATGAATACGGGGGAATCTATTCCGATCTCGATATTATCTGCGAACGCAACTGTGATTTTCTCCGGTCTCACCCGGCTGTCACTCCTGAAACAGAACCCTTCGGGTTTTCCAATGATCTCATCATGTCCGAACCGAAGCATCCTTTTTTCCTGCAGATGATCGAGAATCTCGGAAAGGCCCACTGCAAATTCAGCCGTCACCCGCTTCTCCTGCGTCATTTCCGTGTAATGCTCTCCACGGGTCCTTTCTATCTGACCCGGCAATACCATGACTGCAGCGAAAAGAAGGGAATATTTATTTTGCCCCTGTCTCTCTACAACGGCCAGGAAGCAACCTCCATTGTCCGGCATATCCATGGCGGCAGCTGGCATGCCTGGGACAGCAGGCTTCTCGGGTTCCTGTTTTACCACGGCCGGATGATCCTGCTAGTGCTTGCGGCTCTCTTTTTCGTCTGGTTGCTGTTGAGATAATGTTGAGGCCGGTCCGCTTCGCCGGTATTTTACGGTGTTGAGAAACGCGATAATAACAACCGCCAGCAATCCCCGGAATCGCCTGAGATACTGTCTTCCAAAAAACTTCTTGTAGCGTGCATGAAATTCTTTCAGATATCCGTAGCCTTCATTTTCCCGCTGAGCCAATTCCCGGACAGGCTGAATTTCTCTGTGTGCGTTTTCAACGTAGAGCAGATTCTGAAAAGGCTGGTAAATATCCCACTCGCAAACCGTTTTATGGGCAAAAAGGGGGTTGCCGGCCGGATCGTGCTGTAAAATACCCGTAGCATAAAATGATCCCAGATCATGCTGGATTTTAATGGTAAAGTCCGTCAAAGGAACCGGAATGATGACGTACATGTTTCCGGCCTGCAGAGGAAAATGCCGTATTAAATGATAGGGTTGCCCGGCAAACTGAAAGGAAAGCCTGAAAGTATCCTTGTCTCCCAGGGTATGCCGGTAGCAGAAATCCCGAAAACGCTCTGCGTCCGAGTTGGCAAGGCACACGGTAAGAAGAGCTTTCCAGCACCGGCGTTTATCGAGGACGATTTGTCCCGACTCAAATTCGGGATCCTGCCTGATGAGCTGTGATGTAACACCAAACACCTCAAAAAGATCATCCGTTGTTTGTTTCATGCCGGACAAATCCGGCCAGAAAAGAGCACCGGTTTGCTTATACTCCTCCGACATGAAGAGGGTAAGAGGAGATTGAAGGGGAATATTATCCACGTCCATATAAAAGATTTCCTCAAAAGAGGAATAAAGCAGCGCATAGGGTTTAATCTGGAATCCCTTGAAATCCCGGATGGGAAGGGAGAGTTGATCGTGGGGGAATCTGCATTGCGTAATATCCTTAAGGGCAATGGGGGCAAAATCCTTCAGGAAAAGATCCCGCGCCCCCCGGGGCATTTCCGACTTGCCAACATAGAAGAGTTCGACAGGCATATCCGTGTATGTCCTGAGATATTTCAGGCAAACATACGCATTGGAAAGGTGTCCGAACCCTCCGGCGCAAAGAACGATTCCCCTGCCCCGGTAGCGTCCCTCCGGATAGTCGGGGAAACGGGTATAAACGCTTTTGAGAAGCTCGCGATAGAATGATGTCCCATTCATGCATCCGCCTTTTCGTCGCCATCGGCAAGCTGTCCGTCCCGCAGCTTGA
>JAJFTS010000129.1 GCA_021372815.1 Deltaproteobacteria bacterium
GTATATCGTCAGGGCCTACCGCAGTTTTTACCTGCGTCCCGGCTATCTGATGGAAAAATTACGCCGCATTGAAAGTTTGGAGGAATTTTTTATTCTTCTCACGGCCGGAACCAATATATTTCAGTTTGCACTGAGAGGGGAAAATTGATGCCATCGGCAAGGACGGTCAGCATTGTGGTTCCGGTATTCAACGAAGTCGAAAGCCTGGAAGAACTCTATCGGAGAACAAAGTCGGTTTTTGATCAGTTGGACCTTTCTTTTGAGTTTATCGCAATTGACGACGGCAGCAGCGACGGTAGCTATGAGCGCCTGATAGAATTACGGGAGCGCTTTCCCCATGTGGGCATCATCCGTCACCGATGTAATCACGGCAAGTCTCTGTCGCTGATGCAGGGGTTCGCTCTGGCAAACGGCGATGTGGCCGTGACGATGGATGCCGATCTTCAGGACGAGCCGGAAAATATTCCACTGCTCCTGAAGAAACTGGATGAAGGTTACGACATGGTCAACGGCTGGCGCAGGCAGAGAAAAGATCCCTTTCTCAAACGGATGGTGTCGGGCGTGTTCAATCTGATCACGCGAAAAATTTTGAAAGTGAATGTTCATGACATTAATTGCGGTTTAAAAATCTTTAAAAAGGATTTGTATAAGCGCCTTAATTTGCGGGGCGATCTTCATCGTCTGATCCCCGCCATTGCGAAGAATCTTGGCTTTTCGGTTGCGGAAATGCCGGTTTCGCATGCTCCGCGCCGGCAGGGTGTTTCCAAATATCATCTCCTGAGATACCGGGGGCTGCTCGATATTATTTCTCTGACCTCGACGCTTGCCTATCGGGTACGTCCTTTTCACATATTTACCGAAATCGCTTTTATCGCCTGGTGTCTTTTCGGCATTACGCTTGCTCTGCTGATTTTTGTTCTGCTGACGTATCATGGCCCTGTCTGGATGTATGTCGCGGCGCCTTTGCTTTTCTTTGCGACGTTCGTTTTTCTGATGATTGGCATTGTCTTTCCCGTTGTCGGGTTGATTCTGGACAATATGCTTGTTCGTTTTAACGATGAACAATGGCGGGCCAGTTTGATCAGGGAGGTGTTGAAGCCTGAAAACAAATGATGCTCTGGAACCGTACAAAATTCGGACAGCGTTTTTGTTGGAGTGCAGAAAGTAATGTGCGGAATATTCGGCTTGATTAAGTATAACGGCGATTCCATCTCTCCGGATATCGCCGGAAGGATGCAACGCGCTCTTGCCCACCGCGGACCGGATCATCGCGGCCTTTATGCGGAGCCGGGACTGGTGCTGGGGATCAACCGTTTATCCATTGTGGATTTAACAACGGGCAATCAGCCGATTTTTAACGAGGACCGCTCGCTGGTCATTGTCTATAACGGCGAACTATACAACCACTCCGATATCCGTGAAGATCTGATCCGGCGCGGCCATTCGTTTTATACCGCTTCCGATACGGAAACGGTGCTTCATGCCTTTGAGGAATTCGGCGCAGGCTGTCTTGACAAATTCAACGGGATGTTTGCTTTTGCCGTATGGGATATCGGACAGCAGAGATTGTTTCTGGCCCGGGACAGACTGGGCATCAAACCTTTGTATATCACCCGGACGGAGGAAGGATTTGCCTTTGCTTCCGAGGCCAAGGGACTGTTGAATGTGTTTGCCGCACCGAGGCCCGACTGGACAGCCATCAATCGTTATTTTTCTTTCGGATACGTTCCTTCTCCCGACTCTCCTTTTGAGGGAATCGTAAAACTTCCCGCGGCGCACTGCGGTTTTTTGCAGAACGGAAAATGGCAGGCTGCCCGTTATTGGAAAACGGACTACGATGAGCATTGTCAGGATACTCCGGATCAGGCCTGCGGCAGGATCGAAGAGATTATGGAACAGGCGGTGAAGATGGAACTGATGAGCGATGTTCCTTTGGGGATTTTTCTCAGCGGCGGCCTGGATTCGTCCGCCGTCGCGCTGTTTGCCCAAAGATGTTCCCGCCGGCCGTTAAATTCCTATGCGTTGCGCTTCGAGGAAGAAACCCACGATGAATCAGCCGATGCCCGTCTGGTGGCCCGGCATCTCGGCCTGAACCACACGGAGGTGTCCTGTCCGCCGGACGTTCTCAAACAAGCGTTGTTTGATGTAGCCGGAATGCTTGATGAACCTTTTGGCGATTCCACGGCACTTCCGCTGCTGATCCTGTCGCGCTCAGCCCGCCCGCAGGTCAAGGCGGTTCTGACCGGCTGGGGCGGCGATGAAATATTTGCCGGTTATCCCACTTACCGGGCGCACCGTCTGGCCGCCTGTTACCGCAGACTTCCATCTTTTCTTTCCAACTATTGCATTCCGGCCGTTGTCAATCGGCTGCCTGTTTCCGATGCCTATATGAGTTTTGAGTTCAGGGCCAAACATTTTTTAAAGGGGATGGATCTTTCCCCGGAGCTTCAACACTTTCTCTGGATGGGATACTTCGATGATGTTGCCCGATCCGGTCTTTTCCAGCCGGCCATTATCGGGCAGGTTCTGGAAAAAGCTTATTCGCGGCTGGAAAAAATTGCCGCGGACATTGCCGAAAAGGAGCCGATCAGCAGAATCATGCATCTTGACGCCTGTTATTTTCTGGAGGGCAACGGCCTTTTTCAGGCGGATCGTCTGACGATGGCCGCCTCGCTGGAAGCCAGAGTCCCCCTGCTGAATATGGAACTGATAGACTACGTGAATGCACTTCCTCTGGCAGTGAAGATGTGCGGTAGCCGTCCCAAGGGATTGCTGAAAAAAATGCTGGCAAAATATCTGCCGCCGGGTATCATCCGTAAACCCAAAAAAGGGTTTGGTCCTCCCTCCGCGGCGTGGGTCCGAGGCGTTTTTTCCGACGTCTTCGATAACCTTTTTTTACGGGAGAGGATTGAGTCGCAGGGGATTTTCAATCATGCCGAAATCATCCGGCTGCTTGGCGAACACCGGGACCGGCGCGCGGATCATGGGCGAAATCTCTGGGCGCTTTTAAGTTTTCAGCTCTGGTATGATCATTTTATATCGGCGAAAAATTGATGAATGATTTTTTGAAGAAAAATATAACAAAGGATTCCTCCATTGTGCTGGTGATGCCTTCCTATCAGGAAAGCGTAAGGTCTCTTTTTGTCTTTCACGAGGATCAGGCCATCGGATCGAAACCGCCTCTGGGAATTCTGTCCATTGCGACCTGTCTGCAAAGCGCGGGTTTTTCATCGGTCACAATATTCGACGCGTCTCTGGAAAATCTGGATGCCCGCCAGACAGCGGCCCGTCTTGCCCGGATGCGTCCCGATGTTGTCGGTTTTTCCGTCATGACGGATGTCTGGTACAATGTCGTTCAGACCTGTGAATTTTTAAAGCAGAGCCTGCCGGAGACACTCATTTGCCTGGGCGGTCCCCAGGCCTCGATTTATCCGGAGCTTTCCCTGGCCGCCTCCTGCGCGGATATGCTGGTGGCCGGCGATGGAGAATTTGCTTTCCGGGAGGCGCTGGAAAAATTAATGGACGGCAAGCCGCTTGCAAATATCAACGGTGTGTTCTGGAAGAACAGCCACGGCGAGATAAAAGCGCCTTCTTTCGGCATTGCGGTGATGGAAGATGGCAACGCTCTGCCCGCGCCGGATCGTTCCCTGATTGATAATGATGCTTATTCTTCCCTTCTTTCAGGCGGAAAATCCACCACCATGATCACCAGCCGCGGCTGTCCCTACCGGTGCGTTTTTTGTAAACTCTCTCTGCAGAAATTATCGGCTCGTTCTCCTGAACTGGTAGCGGATGAATTGGAAGCCATCGCGCGGGCCGGTTTTGAAAACGTTGAACTTTATGACGATACTTTCACCTGGCAAAGGGAAAGGGTTTTGAAAATTTGTGAAGAAATAATCAGCAGGCAAATAAAGCTGGGATGGTCCGTGCGCGCCAGGGTGGATAAGGTCGATTATGAAATGCTGAAAAAAATGAAAGAGGCGGGTTGCCGGAGGATTCACTTTGGCGTGGAATCCGGCAATGATCTTGTGTTGAAGGCTTCTCAAAAAGGCATTACCAAAAATCAGGTCCGACAAGCGGTGCAAATGGCCAGGGAACTGAAATTTGAAGTGTTAGCCTATTATCTGATCGGATTTCTTGATGAGTCCGTCAATGAAATGCAGGAGACGTATCGGTTTGCCATGGAGCTCAACACGGATTATGCGGCTTTTGCCGTGTTGATTCCTTATCCGGGAACGGCCATTTATCAGGAAGCCCTCCGGCGCGGCATTATCCCGGAGGATCACTGGAGAACGTTTACGCAGCATCCCGTGCCCGATTATACAATTCCTTACCTGATCGAAAACAACATGTCGCGAAAAACCATGCAGCGGTTTGTCAACCATTCCCACTTCGGATTTTACTGGCGGCCGCGGCGATTGCTGCAGGAAATTAAATCCGTCAGATCACCGCGCGATTTTGCGCGGAAGATAGGTATGGGAAGGAAACTTCTGAAAAATTTCACCGGAACTTATTCTTTCCGTGAACGGTAAAATAAAGAAAATGACTGAAATGAAGAATGCAACTATTGAAGCAATCAGGACGTTCTGGAATTTACATCCCTGCGACGGTCAACCGGATGTTGAGCGGAGAATGCGGTACCGGTATCGGAAAGAGCCGTGGCTGCCGCCGGTGCTGAAAATAATCGCATTGCAGGAAGGGGCGTTGCTGGAAGTGGGTTGCGGTCAGGGAACGGACGGCGTCTATATATGTTCGCGGAAAAAAAACGGCTCCTATACGGGTGTTGACCTTTCCGGGCAAAGCATTGAAAACGCGAAGGCCGCGGCGCGGCATTTTTCCGGCAGACTCGGTGTTCTTCCGCTTTTTCAAACGGGCAATGCCGAAGGTCTTGAATTTGCCGAATCTTCGTTTGATGCGGTTTACTCGTGCGGAGTACTGCATCACAGTCCTGATACAATAGGGGCGATTGAAGAAATCTACAGGGTATTGAAAAAGGGAGGAACTTGTTATGTCTATCTCTATCGGAACGATTCTCCCAAGGTTTTGACCGCCCGTGCCCTGAGATTTATTTCCCGGATTGT
>JAJFTS010000140.1 GCA_021372815.1 Deltaproteobacteria bacterium
GTCCGGCTCGTCGGGCAATCGTTTTTCAACACGGGAAATCGGCGCTCTTTGCTGTACTTCTTCACCAGTTCTTCCTTCAGATAGGCCAGCGGACGAATGATGTGCAGTGTGCCGCCAAATATTTTCTGATTCGGCAGCATGGTGCTTATTTCCCGGCCATAAAACATATTGATGACCAGGGTTTCAATAATATCATCCCGGTGATGAGCAAAAGCAATTTTATTGCATCCCTCGGCGTCGGCTATTTCAAAAATTCTTTTTCTCCTCAATCTGGAACACAAGAAACATGGATTCTTTTTATTAAAATCGGAGTGCGCCAGAGGGCCGATATCCGTTTTCTCCATGACATAGCGGTAGTTGTGCTCCTGAAAATATTTTTCCAGAGCATCATAGGCCTGATACGTCTGATCAAACCCCATATCGATATTAACGGCGACAAAAGAAAAATTCGGAACAAAGATCATCGGTGAATCCAGTAAATCAAGCAGGGCGAGACTGTCCGCTCCGCCGGAAACGCCGATGAGCACTTTGTCTCCCTCACGGATCATTTCATAATCCAGCACAGCTCTTTCCAGCCATTTTTTCAAATGCAGAAAAAGTTTTGTTCTCCTGTCTTTCGTATTTTCATTCATTTTAAAGAGAACTTCATCAAAGGATTTACAGCAATCGGAATAGACGACGGCGCAGAACTTCCATTTCCGCCCTGTTTTCCGTCAGCGTGTATAGAACATCTTTCTTGTCGATTTTCTCGTCCCTGAAAGATGTGATCAGTTTGGAGTCTTCCAGGAAGATAATGACATTCTGATAGTTGGACTGGGAAAGCGCCTCCGGCCTCAAAACCTCACCTTTTTTGTACATTCTGTCGCCCAGGGTAATAATTTTTTTCAACCATTCTTTCTTCGCCTGGGGACTTTTCTTCAGATACAGACAGCTTCGAATGACGATCCAGAACGACTCAAGATAATTGTGAATCAAATCCGCAAAAGGTTTTAATTTTCTGTTGCCTTTGCCTTTAATCTCGATATAAATCTGACCTTCCCGCTCCACAGAGGTGATCATTTTTCTTTCATTCAGATAGGCGAGCACTTCATTAACATCCTGCTCATCGTCCTTATGCTCATCAAAAATAAATTCATTCCATAAAAGATTCTTGAGAAATTTATACTCGCTCATGATCCGTTTCAGTGAAATCAGATCCTCATTGCTTTTAATCACGGAAGTAGCGACAAAACACAGAGGGATGAAGAAATGTAAAAAGTTGTTTTTGTAATATTCCAGATTGACCCTTTTTTCTTCTTTCAAGGAATAAACAACTTCCTGCATTTCTTCCGCTTCATCTTCTTCCGCTTCAATTTTTGAAATAAATCCCTGTTGCACGAATATATTGAGAGCGTCGCTTATCGCTTTTTCGCGGTTGGCAAATGTTTCCGCGAATTTAACTTTTCTCATGGAGAGATACTCGAAAAATTCATTGGAGATATCAAACAGTTCATTGTGGGATATTCCCCTGCGGTCATGACTCAAGATCACGGCGGCAACCAGAGAAAAAGGTGTAACAACGGCAACTTTATTGATTTCCAGCACTATTTCATAGCCGATTTTCCGGTAAAGACTCTGCCGTTCTTCCACTGACATTTGTTCCATGGGCTTTTCCTGCGCTTCCAGATAGTCCTTCATAACCATCGGCTCGCCGATATTGACGTAAACACGGCCGAATCTCTTCGTCAAAACCTTACCGGACTTGATGATTTCCGCCGTATTTTCCGGCGTTTTATTCGCACCGGACAATTCTTTAAGATACGATTTTTCCTCGATGACCCGATCGTAACCGATATAAACGGGAATCATGGCTAAATTTTCACAATATTTTTCCTGATACGCCTGAATGATCATGGAAAGAAGGCCGTACTTGGGAATGACCATTTTCCCCGTTCGGCTGCGTCCGCCTTCGATGAAAAATTCAAGGGGAAGCCCTTCTTTGATGAGAGTCGCCAGATACTTTTGAAAAACCGCCGGATAGAGTTTATCGCCTTTAAAGCTCCTTCTCAGAAAAAATGCGCCGGACTTGCGGAAAATATATCCCATGGGAAAGAAAGACAGATTATTTCCCGCGGCAATAAAAGGAAGCTGGATATTGTTCGTGTAAAAGACGTAATGAATCAAAAGATAATCAATATGGCTGCGATGGCACGGAATGATGACGAAAGGCATTTTTTTGGAAATATTTCTGATCTTGGCCATGCCTTCCAGATCAACGGACAAACCGTCGTAAATGTCGTTCCACAGCCAGCTTAACACTCTTTTCCAGATGGCTATCATCGTATTGCTGTAATCGGCGGCTATTTCATAAAGATACCGGCGGGCATCTCTTCTGGCTTTAATCTTATCCTTCTTTTCTTTTTCCGCAAAATCACTGATGAATTTTTTCATGGATTCATCGCTCAGAACCATGCCGATCAATTCTTCCCGCGATTTCAGGGCGGGGCCGACGATTGCGTTCTTTTCCTTTTCAATGCGGTCGATCAATTCTCCGCGCAGCTCGTGAATCATCGCGTCGGGAGTAAGATTTTTGTTGGCCTCCAGATACCCGGACAATTTTACCGGTTCCGCGGGAATGACGAAGGCATTGCTGGAATAACGCGCAAACGTGATCAGCCGGCGCAATGCTCCCGTATGCTCCGTCTGTCCGAAAAGAATATTAATCAGGTTTTCTTCTTCTTTCTCGCGCCTGCGGCCGTAAGAAACCAGTATCGGAACGATAAAAATGGGAAAATCAACTTTTTTCTGAACATCAAGCAGGGTCACTATCGCGCTTTCCGCGGACCGGTTCTCGATGAATTCGGATTCCCCCAGATGGATGACAATGCTCTTTCTTTCCTGAATGGTTTTCTCCATGTAAGCCAGCTTGCCCTGCCAAGCCGTCTGCGCCTTGCCGAAACGGCGCAGAAAAGAAGACCAGAAGAATTTCAGCATCTGCGGAAAAGGATGCCAGAAAGACATGTTCATCCCGTGACAATACACGGGAATGGGCATTCCCTTGCGTTTAAAAAGCTCGTAAATAATCAGACTGTTGAGCTCGCTTCTCTGATTTAAAGCATAAACCACCACGCCTTCGGCGGCAAGTTTTTGAATGGGCTCGATATATTCATCGGCAAGGGAAACGCGGGAGAGAAATGTTTTCGCCAATCGGAACTGCAAAAAATTCTGTTCGTCATAAAGATGGCCGGAATAATATTCTTCGCCCTGATGCGATTTTGCTGAATGATTATTTTCGTTCATAGGTGAATTATCTCCGCCGGGAATAACAGACAGGCTCATCATTAATCTTCTTCAACGCCGAATTCGTCAGGAAAACGCTTAACCATATAATCCTGAACGTAAGACCGCACTTCTGAAGCTGTATTGAAGGAAAGAGCTTTTTTCAACATTAATTTCGACTCTTCCATCGTTGATTCTCTGATGATTTTTTTGATACGCGGAATAGCCAGATGATTCATGCTTAATTCATCCAGTTCCATTCCCAGCAGAACCAGCACGCAAAGAGGATCTCCGGCCATTTCTCCGCACATGGCCACTTGAATCTTCGCTTTATGGGCGGCATCCACGACGCTTTTAATCAGCCTTAAAACAGCCGGATGCAGGGGTTCATACATGTACGTCAAGCGCTCGTTAGCCCGGTCAATCGCCAGCGAATACTGAATCAAATCATTCGTGCCGATGCTGAAAAAATCAACCTCGCGAGCCAGTTTATCGGC
>JAJFTS010000079.1 GCA_021372815.1 Deltaproteobacteria bacterium
GCTTTGGCAACCTGCGTCTGAATAAACTCATCTTCCACCCGCAATATCTGAGCCATCTGCGCCAGATTTTCTTCAATTCTCGGATTATATTTTTCTTTTAAATAAGGAAGCAGTTCCCTTCTGATTTTATTGCGCAGATATATCACGTTTTCATTGGAACTATCCTGACGATAGGCAATGCCCGCTTTGTTTAAAAAAGAAATTATTTCCGTTCTGGATATTTCCATCAACGGACGGATTATTTTACCGTCCCTTTTGGGTAGAAAACCCTTGAGCCCCTCCAGCCCGCTGCCGCGCAACAGATTCAGCAATACGGTTTCCGCCTGATCCTGCAAATTATGCCCCAGGGCAATCTTCTGCGCCCGATGATCTTTGGCCACCTTCTCCAGGAAATCATATCTCTGCCGCCGGTAAAAATCTTCCGGTGACACACCTTTTTTATTTTTTATATCTCCCATCTTTCCCGGACAGAAGGGCAACCCCATCTGTTTAGCCAGGTCACGTGAAAACTTCTCATCCGCGTCGGATTCCCTTCCCCTTAACCCGTGATTGAAATGGGCGACGATCAGGGTCAAATCCATTTTCCGCGCCAGCCGGCCAAGAACAGCCAGAAGAGCCGTGGAGTCGGGACCTCCGGAAAGAGCCGCTACAACGCGATCCCCTCTCTCCAGAAGATCGTACTTTTCGATGGTTTGATAAACTTTTTTAAGCATTTTTAGCCCCGCGTCCCCGCAAACTATGTTGGCGGAATTGCTCCTTTTGCGCTTCGAGCTTCATACCTACAGTGACCTTCGGGTTATTCAATTCACTCGTTTTCAGCGAGTTTCACTAATTCCTTGTCACTTCGCTCCCGGGATAAGTTCAACTAACGCTTCGAACTTCATCCCGACAAGTCGGGATTCGTTTTCAGCGAGTTTCACTAATTAAACAGAGAGTTAATTTCCAGAAGATCGTTGCAATAATAGTCTGCCTGAAGATTCAGCAAATCATTTTTATTTCCCAGCCCGTACAAACAACCGCAGCTCAATATTCCTGAATTTTTGGCAACCAGAATATCATTGACGCCGTCGCCCACCATAACGGTTTCCGCCCGGAGAGTTCCGTGTTTTTTCAGTAAATAATCCATCACCCGGCCATCCGGCTTGCGAAAAGGCGTGGAATCGACGCCGACTATTTCCTCAAAGTAATTCTCGATTTTCAAGCCCCGAACGATCATTAAGGTAAAATGATGATGTTTATTGGTCAAAATGACTTTCTTTTTATTTTCAAAATTTCTCAGAACTTCCTCGACATGCGGATAAAGCACGGTGTTATCCAAAAGATGTCGGCCATAATAATCGGTAAAGATTTGCATCGCTTCTTCATGAAATTTGACATTTTCTTCTCCCAGCGCCCTCTCCAGTAATTTACTGACCCCGTCGCCGACAAAACCAATGATTTTTTCTTTCGGTCTTTCGGCAAGATTGAGGGTATTTAAAGTATAATTAACACTTTTAACCAGATCATCGCCCGTGGAAACAAGAGTGCCGTCGAAATCAAATATCATCAAATTGACTTTTTTCATTCATTCACCCTTTTTCTATATAACGAAGTGTTCAGTCAAAAACAAGTTCGTTTATTGAAAAAGTGTTTGACTAAGTAAATGGTCAATGCTAAAAGTACCTCAAACAAACCGCTTGGATCTTTTCTCTCGACTGAGACGGTGTTTATTTTGAACTGTAAACTGTCAAGGTCTTCCATCGCGCGGAAGGCCTTTTTTAATGAGTCCCAAATTTCAGAAGCGTAGCGCACTGAAATTTGTTGGACGAATTATCCTAGGAGCGAAGCGACGTAGGATTTGACACTCGCTGAAAACGAATCCCGACGTGTCGGGATGAAGTTTGAAACGTTAGTGGAATTATCCCCTGAGCGGAGCGAATGGGGATTGTGAAATATCATTGAAAATGAGCGAAGTGACGTAGGAGAACGAATGACGTTAAGTTTGTCCCTGCCACCTGAAGGTGCCAGGATCATGCGTTTGACAACTGTCTGAATATGAAGAAACGACATTTAAGAAATTTTGCCATTATCGGCACGGGCATGGTGGGAACCGCTATAGGCTTCCTGCTGAAAAAAGCCGGTTATAAAGTCATTTCTGTCTACGACAAATCTCCGGCAGCTCTGAAAAGAGCGACCTCCTACTCCGGCGGGAAACCCTTTCTCAATCCTCAGGATGCCGTGCAGGAGGCTGATTGTATCCTGATTACTACTCCGGATGATTTTATTTCCTCCGCTTGTGGAGAAGTTGCTCTTTCTCCGTCTTTAAAAGGCAAATTCGTTTTTCATATGAGCGGTGCCGGCGGTCTGGATCTGCTGGAAGCCGCCCGAAAAGCAGGAGCATCCGTTGCCAGCATTCACCCTCTGCAGAGCTTTTCTTCCATCGATCAGGCGATCAAAATTATCCCCGGCAGCTATTTCGGAGTTACAGCGGATAAAAAAGCCCTGACGCCTGCGAAAAATATAGTTCGCCGTTTACAGGGAATTCCGATTGTTATTTCTCCCGACCAGAAACCTCTTTATCACGCTGCCGCCTGTTTCGCTTCCAATTACCTGGTGTCTTTAATGAATGTTGTGGAATCAATTTACCAATCCATCGGCATCAGTGAAAAAGATGCGAAAAAAGCCTATCTGCCGCTGGTTTATGGAAGTCTGAATAATATCGAAAAATCCGGTTCAGTTGCAGCGCTTACCGGCCCCATCGCCCGCGGCGATTCGGGAACGATAAAAAAACATTTAACGGCAATGGACAAAAACCTGCGGCGATATTCTTCGTTATATTCTTCTCTGGGATTAATAACGGTCAAAGTCGCGCAAAAAAAAGGCACCTTAAACGCCGGACAGGCAAAAAAAATCAACGCCCTTTTGAAAGGAGAAAATCATGAGCACTCAAGTTAAAATAACCCGTAAAACAACTGCAGATATAAAAAAGATGAAAGCTTCAGGAGAAAAAATTACAATGCTGACGGCTTATGATTACGGGATGGCCTCCCTTCTGGATGAAAGCGGCATCGACATGCTCCTTGTCGGTGATTCTTTGGGAAATGTAATATTGGGATATGATTCAACGTTGCCTGTGACAATGGAGGATATGCTTCATCATACCAAAGCAGTCTCGCGCGCAGTCAAGAATGCCATGATTATTGCTGATATGCCTTTTTTATCGTATCAGATATCCGCTGAAACCGCATTGAATAATGCCGGACGGTTTTTAAAAGAAGCCGACGCTCAGGCCGTAAAACTGGAAGGTGGCCGGGAATTTTCCGAAATTGTCCATAAAATGACCTACGCGGGAATCCCTGTCATGGCTCATCTGGGATTAACGCCGCAATCGGTTCACCAGTTGGGCGGTTACAAAGTCCAGGGTAAAAAGGAAGATGCCGCCGAAAGAATTATGCAGGACGCGAAAATTCTGGAAGAGGCAGGGGCTTTTGCCGTGGTGCTGGAATGTGTGCCGGAAAAACTTGCCGCCGAAATTACCGCGGCATTGTCCATTCCAACCATCGGCATCGGGGCCGGGGTCAACTGCGACGGACAGGTTCTGGTGGTCAATGACATGCTGGGAATGAATGACAGAATGACGCCGAAGTTTGTAAAAAAATACGCCACGCTGAATATTGAAATTAAAAAGGCTGTAAAAAATTATATCGGGGAAGTCAAAAATGGCGCCTTCCCCGATAGTGAACACAGTTTTAAATAAATAAGCGACCGAAAGCGAAAAGATCTTTTCCGCAGTTTTATGCAATCGGCATTTGTATCCGTACAGCAAATTCTGAGATATTCGTCGGCACTGCAATTCTCCCGAGCAGCTTTAATGTTTCAGGTATTTCTTTCAATTAATTTTTATAAACCACTATTTTTGCTTTGCTCTGCAAATCTTTCAGAATAGCATTAAAAGCTTCTACTTTCTTACGCTGTTCCAAATAGGCGGATATTTTTCCTTTTGCTTCCTCCAGAGTAATTTTCTTCGCCGGTTTGCGATCCAGCACCTGAATGATATGATAACCATATTCCGTTTTAACTACCGGACCGATAACATTCTTTTCCTGGGAAAAAGCGGCAGTTTCAAACGGTTTAACCATTTGTCCTTTTTTAATATAATTCAAATCTCCGCCGACTTCTTTACTCGGGCAATCGGAATTTTTACGGGCTACATCCGCAAAGTCTCCGCCGCTTAATAATTGCTTGCGTATACTTTCTATTTTTTCCTTTTTCTCAGCTTTAATCTTATCACTATCCTCCTTTCCGACAGCCACAAGGATGTGACGGACATGGACGCTTTCAGGAACAGAGAATAATTTTTCCTTGTTATCATTGTAAAACTTACTGATTTCTTTTTGCGTCGGTTTTGCTTTTTGACCGATTTCCATATTTCTGAATTTTTCCACCTTAACAGCAAAAATAATATCATTCTGAGTTATTTTGTTTTCCTTGAAAAAATCGTCTATTTTTTTATTCGGAGGGAGACTGGCCTGAATGCCGTCCATGGCCATTTTAACTTCCTGATTACTGACCTCTATTTTTCTTTTATCAATTTCATTCGATAAAAGTGTTTTCATGATAAATACGTTGATTAACTGATTTCTAAGATTCTCTTTAAATTCTTTTTGTTTATCCGAGGGTATCTTGTTTTTGACAAGGTTGAATCTCTCATTTAAATTATTTTCCAATTCCGATTTTTTCAAAACCTTCCCGTCAACACTCACCACCATGTCACCGGTATTGACATTCGTCATGCTTTCCGAAGAAGGAAGACCGGAAACGGAACCCTGAACATTGTTCGCACCTGCCGCAGAATTGGAATCTTTTTTCCCGGAGCAGCCTGCAAGCAAAATAAAAACAAATAAAAAAATAACCGGCCAGCTTCTGCTGATTTTAGTTTTCATGAATTCCCTCCCGAAATATTTGGCTTTTTTGAATTTCGCAATTTATATGTAAAATAAACATATCCGTCAAGATAATTATACCTTGACCCCGGATCTTATATTATGGTCAGGTGATCGTGCGCAAATACTTCAGAATCGCTATTTGTTCAGCTAAAGGAGGAATGCTGTCTTTCCCGCTTAACTTAACCCCGGCCATCTCCGACATGGCCAAAACAGCCTCCAGAGCCTGGAACATATTAATTTGAGGATAAACTTCTCTGCTGAAATAATTAATCAATTTCAAAGTTCTGAAGGCATCGAACCAGTCATTCAAATGTCTCGTCAGTGTTTTCTCGTCTTTGACGCCGCGCAGGATCCTGGATAAAAATCGGGGGAATTTGCTTTCATTTAAAAAAGCTTTCAACTTCGGATGAATCATTTCCGCTTCTATTAGAATTTCATTTTCATTCCGTATATTTCGATTGTGCATGAGCTTCAGCCATTCGGCCAGTATCGAAAATATTCGCGGATCGTATAGGAGGTATTCTTCTTCGTATTTGCCCGAAAGAAATTTCTGTATTCTCTTTCCCGTTCCGAAAGGAACGCGAAACGAAGAACGAGCCGAAGGATAAACACAGGTTTTTTTGACGTAATCAATCCTGCCGATTTTGGCTAGTTTGTTAAGGAAATAAAAATCTTCTCCCGCGTCCAGTTTGTTCATGCCCCGCACGGCCAGATAAGCCTCCGTGGTAACGGAAATTGTCGATCCGATGGAATGAAATGCCCAGGGAGATTGCGCGTACCGGAGTCCCAAAATCCAGTATCGTAAAAAAATCTCATAACAGCAGATTGCCGCCTGCTGCAGATGATCGACAGGCATCTGATGTTCATAAGCAACTATCGCGGTTTTAACCGCCGGTGTAAAATGATTTCTGACGACGGAAAGATAATTGTTTTGAACCAGTGTATCGGCATCCAGACTCAAAATCATATTGGTTGAATTGCTGTTTTTCTTCAGCAGGCGCAGAGCCGTATCCATACCGATTTTACGGGCCATCCCTACCCCGCCGGTATTTTGCGGAATTTCCGATCCCTCCGACGACGCATCGATGAATCCCAGCTTCATCTTCGAATCGGATATAACGGATAAAAGGGAATGTAATTCTTTTGCCTCATGAAATATATTTAATGACCTTCTATTGACCAGCGCATCCAGACATTTGATGGTCTGCCGGTTATTTTCTTTTACCGCAATGGGCGAGTTATCCTTATTGTTGACAACGCAGATGACAAAAGAATGTTCCAGAGAGGCAGGATGATTGCGCGCCAGGGAAGCCAGCGTGGAAAAAAGCATTTCTCTTTCCGCCAAAGCCGGAATAACGACAACCTGGGAAATATTATCCGTCTCATTCGCGATCAACGCCCATTTTTCACCTGCCGAATAATTACGGAGGTAATCATCAGTTAAGGATTCTTTCTTCATTTTAAATATCGAATCGCACTTTCTTTCAGCAGAGAATAATCGTCACCCGGGATCCAGTTGATTGCCACGCCTTTTTTTTCCATGCGACGGAACCACGTGTCCTGCCTTTTCGCAAACTGATGAATCGCAGTGTTTAATTTACTTTTCATTTCGTCGAAAGTAATTTTCTTTTGCAGATATTGAGCAATAAAACGATATTCCAGACCGAAACTTTCGAGTCTTTCCCAGGTCACTCCCGCCGAACGCAGCGCCGACACTTCTTCGATCATCCCTGTGTTGAGTCTTTCTTCCAGCCGCTCTGTTATGCGCTTTCGGAGAATTGCTCTTTCCCATCGGATGCCGAATACCGCAGCGTCAATCTCAGGTTTGTCCTCATCATTATAATTTTTAACCGTGCGCGCCTGTTCGATTTCTATCGCCCGGATTAATCTTTCAGAATCATCAAGATCGGTCCTGTTATGCAAGTCAGGCTTTAACTTACAGAGAATTTTCTGTAATTCCTCCTTTGTCTTTCCGCTCATTTTTTTTCTTTGTTCCTCGATTACCGGCGCTTCGGGCATATCATAATCCAGCAGCACGGATTCCAGATAAAGACCGGTTCCTCCGACTAAAACAGGCAATTTATTTTTGCGGAGAAGCAATTTAAATATTTCATAAAATTTTTTTTGAAATTCAAAGAGGTTGAATTCGTTTTCCGGCTCGATGATATCTATCAAATGATAGGGAATCTGCCGTCCATCGACAATATATTGATTCAAATCCTTGCCGGTACCGATGTTCATATTTTTGTAGACCTGACGGGAATCGGCGGAAATGACCTCGCCGTTCAGTTCCGAGGCCAGCTTTGCCGCCAGACGTGTTTTCCCCGATGCCGTCGGACCCAGAATAACGATCAGATTTTTTGCCATAATTTACCTTGAAATTATATTCCTTTGCAGATAAACAAATTCATTAATGTCGCACCAATTATTACAATGACAAAGAGACTGGACTTAGGAAAAGAAGCGATCCTGCCGCTGATTTTAAAAATGAGCTGGCCATCAATCATAGCGATGACCGCCATGTCTCTTTATAACGCCATTGACACTTTCTGGCTGGCCCGCTTGAGTTCCCAGGCTCTGGCCGCCCTCACGGTCTGTTTTCCCGTTCAAATGATTTTCGGCGCAGTGGGCATCGGAACAGGTATCGGCGCCGGTTCTTTTTCCGCCCGGATGTTCGGCGCCGGGAAATCTCTTCAGGCCCAACAAACCGCCGGGCAAATATTTTTTCTTTCCTTTGTCTTCGGTCTGATGATGATCCTCGCCGTTTTATTTTTCGGCAACACGATTCTTATTTCTTTCGGTGCGTTCGATGAAATATTGCCTCTTTGTCATGATTACCTTTATATCATAGTTTTCAGTTCACCTTTTCTCTTTTTTTCCATGATGTCCAATCATTTACTGCGCTCCGAAGGAAGACCCGTTCTTTCCATGTACGTTGTTTTAATCGCCTCCGTCACCAGCGCAATTTTAGATCCTCTATTAATTTTCGGCATCGGCCCTTTCCCCAGGCTCGGAATTAAAGGAGCCGCCCTCGCTGCCGTTACCGCTCAGTTTATTGCCTGTATATTTTCCATCTATTTTATGCAATTGAAATCATCGAAATATGAACTGCGGTGGAAATATTTTATCCCTGACTTTGCCATCATTAAATCAATTTATTCCACAGGACTGCCATCCATCGTCATCAATATCGTTGTCAGCCTTGTTTTGATCATTTACAATCATATTCTGGCGGATTTCGGTTTCCAGGCCATCGCCGCTCTCGGAATATGTTTTCGCGTGACCGGTCTGGCGACCATGGTTATTTTCGGCTTCGGATTCGGCTTAATGCCGATCGTGGCCTTCAGTGACGGCGCCAGGCTTTATCAGAGACTCAGACAATCGGTCTTCGTTACCCTGAAAGTAGCGCTTACTTTTGCCTTTGCCGCTTTGATTTTTTTAGAGATATCCGCCGCGCAGATTGTCGAACTTTTTTCCAGAGACCCTTCTTTAATCGTCATTGCCACCCCGGCGCTGCGCATACATGTTTTAACGCTTGTGTTCATTGCTCCCACGATGACTTTTATCAATATGTTTATGGGGCTGGGCAAAGGAACTCTGGCTATGTTTCTGCTTTTTTTCCGCGACAGTATCGTCTTTATACCTTTGCTGATTTTTTTACCTTTTTGTTTCGGCCTGACGGGAGCATGGATAGCACTGCCTCTGGCTAATCTCATTGCTCTGTTTGCGATTATTTATTGGGCGAATAAAGAATTGCGACGCATTGAAGCGAAACAAGGTTAATTTTGAAAGTCGGATTTCATAAAAAAATGCCCCGTTAAAAACGGGGCATTTTTTTAGTTAATGTTGATTAATCCGGATTATTATAGTGGCTGAACATTTGTTGCGCTGGGACCTTTGTTCCCCTGTTCAATATCGAAACGAATTTTCTGACCCTCGTAAAGAGTCTTGAAGCCCGTTCCGTTAATAGCACTATAATGAACAAAAACATCTCCGCCTTCATCATTTTCGATAAAACCAAACCCCTTCTTCTCATTGAACCACTTTACTTTTCCTTCTGCCAAAGCTAAAACCCTCCTTTAAAATATTCGTTTCCGTCGGATAAAAGTCCGCGAGAAACAAAAATAACCACATGAATTCTATCTTTCGGTTGAAGAATCCATTGCGGTTAATTTATTTTTTTTTAAACTCAACACTAAATCTTCCTGATAAATACCGCTTATATCTTTCCTAAAAAAGTATAAAAACACTGCGATATTTTTGTGATTTGGTTATAAATTTAACATTGTTTTTTTTTTAAATCAAGCATTTTTTATGAATTTATTATGTTTTTTTAGTTATGTGTTTACGCATAATCCCTGCAAGTTCTTCCTCTTTCCCCATATAAAAATGATCCGCCCCCGATACTTTTTCCAACAGCGAATTTATTTTCCGGGCTTTTGAACTCAAAATATCCCAGGTGCAGAATTGATCGCGATCTCCGCAGACGAACAAATCAATTTTATTTTTTAAATCATCCCATTCAAAATTAAAATAATCGATCGGCGGCGAAACACAGATAACGAACGAGAAAGGATTGTCTTTTGCTCCGATTATTTTTGAGCCAACCCATGCCCCAAAAGAATATCCGGCAAAAAACAATTCCGATATTCCCGTATTTTTCAGATACTCACAGACGGCAATTATATCCTTTTGCTCGCCTATTCCTTCTTCGTAGGTTCCGGTGCTCCCGCCCACTCCACGGAAGTTGAATCTCAACGTGGACATATTCCCGGCGGCAAAGGCTTCCTGAACGGTCTCAACAACATTATTATACATCGAACCGCCCATCAGAGAATGAGGATGGCAGATGACAACGCCTTTCTCTTTTGAAGATTTATAGAATAATCCCTCGATGACCAGATTGCCGTTTTTTATATATACCTTTTCTTCCTTCATGCTGACTCTTAAATGGACCCCGCCCGGTGACAGGCGCAAAAGCTTTGTTCATCGAACTTCTCCAGCCGCGGCTCAATTCTCTCGCAAATATCGATCTTATAAGAACAGCGGTTTTGAAAAAGACATCCCTTTTCGTTTTCAGCTCTGGCCTCCCCTCTTATTTTTATTATTTTTTCTTTTTTGCACGGGTCACAGACCGGCACAGCCGAAAGCAGCATGCGTGTATAGGGGTGCAGCGGCCGCCTATAAATATCGTTGTTTAACGCCAGTTCAACAATTTTACCAAGATACATCACGGCAACACGATCGGAAATATACCGGATGACATTGAGGTCGTGAGAAATGAACAGATAAGTTAACTTATAATCTTTTTTCAAATCCCGGAGCAGATTCAGAATCTGCGCCTGAATGGAAACATCCAGCGAGGAAACCGGTTCATCGGCAATGACTAATTCCGGACTTAACACCAGCGCCCGCGCAATGCCGATGCGCTGACGCTGTCCGCCGCTGAATTCATGCGGATAACGATCCGCATGTTCTTTTTTTAAACCTACTTTCGCCATGACATCCAAAGCTTTTTCGTTACGTTCTTTTTTGCCGCCCAGCCGATGGATAGTCAGGGGTTCTTTAATCATGCTCAATGCGGATTTTCGCGGATTAAGAGAAGAATAAGAATCCTGAAAAATAATTTGAACGCTGCGTCGATAGAATTTTAACGCTTCCTTATCGAAAGAAAAAATATTTTCGCCCTTGAAGTTTATCGAGCCCGAAGAAGGCTTTTCCAGTCTGGTGATCAGACGCGCGAGCGTTGATTTGCCGCAGCCGGATTCGCCGACGACCCCCAGAGTCTCTCCCTGAAAAATCTGCAGATCCATATCGTTGACGGCATGAATAATTCTCTTTTGAGGATTAAAAAATCCGCCGCTTAACACATATTGCTTATTTAACCCCTGAATTTCAACCAGCGTACCGGACATTACTCTCTCCCATCAATGATCCTGCGCGTTGTTTTTCCAGCATGACACAAAATGCCCGGATTTGACTTCCAGAAACGGCGGTTCTCTTCGGGAACATTTTTCAAATGCGTAAGAACATCTGTCATGAAAACGGCAGCCCTCGATAAAATCATACAAGCCGGGAACAGAACCGGGAATTGTTTTAAGATAATCTCCTTTTTGACCCGATTCAACGCATGCGGCAGGCATTGATTCCAGCAAACCTTGAGTATAAGGATGCAGGGGATCGGAAAATATCTCTGCCACCGCCGAGGTTTCCACTATTTTTCCCGCATACATGACGGCAACTTTTTCAGCGGCCTGAGCAATCACGCCCAGATCATGCGTGATCAAAACGACCGCCATATTATTTTTTCGCTTCAGGGAGGAAATCAGATCAAGAATCTGCGCCTGAATCGTGACATCCAGCGCCGTCGTGGGTTCATCAGCCAGAAGAAGTTTGGGATGGCAGGACATGGCCATGGCAATCATTACGCGCTGCCGCATGCCGCCGCTGAGATTGTGCGGATAATCCCGCGACCGTTTCTGCGGATCGGCAATTCCCACTTCGCGCAGCATTTCAACACTCAATTCCATCGCCTGTTTTGCCGGAAGATTTTGATGCAGTCTGACGGCCTCGGCGATCTGTTCACCGACGCGAAAAACCGGATTGAGCGAAGTCATCGGCTCCTGAAAAATCATGGATATTTCACTGCCGCGCCGGACGCGCATTTGCTCTTCCGGCAATTTCAGCAAATCCTGCCCGGAAAACAGAATTTCGCCCTGGATGATTTTTCCGTTCGCGGGAACCAGACGCATAATCGAGAGGGAAAGCATTGTTTTGCCGCAGCCGGATTCACCGACAATACCCAGAGTTTCGCCGGAATCGATCGTCAGAGAAACGCCATCCACGGCTTTGATTCTGCCCTGAACGGTATCAAATACCGTCATCAGATTTTTTATTTCCAGAAGCGGCGTCATACTATATTGTTGAAACTCCAATTCCGAAAGCGTAGCGTAACACAGTATTATCTGTAAGTTGTAATGAGACTCAAACTTTAAAAGCGAATACCCTAAAGGGCACTATAGGCGCATTAAAGTTTATTAGTCGAATTATCCAATCCCGCGAAGCGGAGGGTGTTTATACCCGTGATTTGCGGACGCGGTTGCGCAGGAACTCCACCAGTAATCGAACAGTGACTCCCGATGCTCCTTTGGGTATATAAGGTTTATCTTTGGTTGTCCAGGCGGGACCGGCAATATCCAGATGCGCCCAGGGAAAATCTCCGACAAATTTGCTTAAAAAAGCGGCGGCGGTAATCGTTCCGGCCGAACGACCGCCGGCATTTTTATAATCGGCGATATCGCTCTTGATCAGTTCGTGATAGCTTTCCCACAGGGGCAGCTCCCAGACAAGTTCGCCGGTATTCTGCGCGGCTTTATCAATTTCTTTTTTAAGTTTTTCGTCCGTGCCCATCATGCCGATAACGTCATCGCCTAAAGCGATAATACAGGCGCCGGTAAGCGTGGCCACATCAATAATCGCTTCCGGTTTATATTCCGAAGCGTAAGTAAGAGCATCGGACAGAATCAGGCGGCCCTCCGCATCCGTGTTGAGAACTTCGATGGTTTTTCCGGAATATGATTTCAAAATATCACCCGGTTTGTAAGCGGATCCGCCGGGCAGATTTTCCGTGGCGGGAATAACGGCCACAACGTTGAGCGGCAACCGCAAATCGGCAGCGGCCATCACCGCGCCCATAACCGCCGCGCCGCCGGACATATCCGTCTTCATCTCATCCATCTTTTCCGCGGGCTTGATGGAGATTCCGCCGCTGTCGAATGTCAACCCCTTCCCCACCAGCACGACGGGCGCCTCTTTTTTTCTGCCGCCCCAATATTCCAGAATAATAAGTTTGGGCTCCTGATGAGATCCGGAAGCAACAGCCAGCAGCGCGTTCATGCCCATTTCCTTCATTTTGTCTTTATCGAATACTTTGCAGGACACATTTTTTCTGCGGGCCACTTCCAGCGCTTTTTGCGCCATGTTGGACGGCGTCATTTCATTGGAGGGAGCGGAAATCATGTCGCGTGCAAAATAAACGGCATCAACAATGATGCGCGCTTTTTTCACTTCCGCTTCAATAAGAGAAAAATCATTATCGGCAACAACGATATTCAATTCATCCATCTCTTTCAAATCTTCACGTCCGACCGTTTTGTAGGGAGTGTACTGATAAAGCCCCAGCAAAGAGCCTTCTATAACCGCCTGTACAACGTGTTCTTTTTTCCCCGCAACAAGATTTAAATTAAGGGAAGTTGCCGCTTCTTTGATATTGAGACCGCGCAAATGACGCATAACCGTCGCGAAAGCGGCACGAAGCTTTTCCAGATTAAATTCATTTTGTTTTCCGAGACCGAGAAGGGCTATTCTTTGGGCCGGAAGATTTCCTCTGGTATAGATGACGGATATTTGAGAAGGCTTTCCCTCAAAATCGCCGTTGCCGATTAATTCGCTGATTAATCCGCCGCTGATTTTATCAATTTCCAGAGCATTTCCTGTCAACTTCCTGCTGCCTTCGAACAATGTCAGAATTATCGCCTGGCTTTTTGTATCCGCAAGCATTCCCTTTTTGACAAAAATCTTCACCTCGTTCTCCTCCTTTAAAAATGGCTTTTATGGGATTAATTCATTAAAAATAACATATAGACCGAAAAAGTCAAATGCTAAGCAGTGCTTATCAAAAGTAAAGCATAAAAGACACCACAGAAAAGGCTGACATCTTTCGACATCGGATGTCAGCCTCTCAATTGCTACTGCTGGATAGGCGGTAAAAATCCTACTCCGGTTTTCAGATCCAGTTGGACGGCAAAATCATCATAAAAGGTCGTAGCTCCTTTATTCGGGGCGTAGCTGGAAGTAATCAAAGCGATAAAATCTCCCCCTCCATTAGAAAAATCGACAGCCGTTGTACCGCTCGGAGATACAAGTGCGCCCGTCTTGATCACTGCCTGATAAAAATCATCGGAAGCAACGGCCGGAACATAAGATGCGACATTGCCCTGACTATCGGCAGTCGTACTCAAAGTTCCGTTAACTACAGACGGAACCACGGAAATATTGCTGATGGTAAATGCGCTGTCGATAAGAGACGAGGAGTAAAATACCATATTGCCTGCCGAGCTTGCCTCCGTCCACGGCAACTGGTAGGTAACGGTATATGTGCCGTCGGAAGTATACGTGGGACTGGTGTAAGACCCGATCGTATAATAGACAGACTCACCCGAACCTAAGCCGGATACATTGATCGACGCGGTAAAGGTCGTACCGGCAGTTAAGGGATTGGTCAGAGGAATTGTTGCCGTTCCCGGTGTTACCCACGGCTTAACTGTACAGGCTGTAAGTGTGCCACCCCAAGAAGATGAGCCTGTCAGAATTAGGTTGGATGACGAGCTGCTTGCCGTAAATGTCGTAGGTCCATAGTTTGTCGTAGACCAAATTGTTCCGCCAGTAATATCGCCTCCGGAAACACCACCGAATGTATAACTCGCGCTACCGGTTCCATTAGTTCGATATATTGTCATGCTGACATCATAGTTAGTACCGGATGTTGTACTGAAAGTATATGATGAGGATGTAGAGCCCGAAAGTCGCCAACTCTTGTGTACACCGCTGTCATACTCCCAACTGGAACCTAGTGACCATCCTGAGGACAGAGATGGGCCTATTGAAGAACTCAGGCTTCTTACTCTGCTCAATGTCGGTGTGCTCGTTGAAGACCAACCATACCCCAACGTCCACGACGTATAAGCAGACACCTGATTGGAACCGGGCGAAATGTAGTGCCACTGCACCAGAGAAAAATAGTCATTGCTTGCAGACCTGTCCGTCCAGTCGTCCGGCGGCCAGTTGGCCTGGGTCTCGGTTGTATAAACGACATTGCCGATGCGGTTATTATCCGCCTGCACGGCATTGGCCGTTCCTTTCGCTGTCACGTC
>JAJFTS010000154.1 GCA_021372815.1 Deltaproteobacteria bacterium
CGAGAAATCCTTATGCCGGTAGATATTGTCAGTGACCGGAAACTCGTTGCGGAAGTCCACCGGTTTGGCCGGCTGTTCGGGATAAGGCACCACAGGCGGAGCTATTTCGTCAATCCAGGGGATCTTGACATCATGGAGCAGGAGAATGCCTCCTTCGTGGTCCAGGGAACCAGCCATAGTGTTCAGGATCTGGATAGCATGGCGAAGCCTCCAGCTGTTGGCATAGTTGGGACCGGCAGCATCACGTTTGTATGTGGGAATCATTGCATAGGGTGCGGCCGCTGCGAAATCCAGGGCAATCTTTCTGATAGATTTGGCGGGAACTTCGCTTATCTTGGCCGCCCACTCGGGCGTATAGGTCTTCGTTGCTTCAGCCAATAGCTGCATGACCGGTTTTGCGTTAATTTTCTCTCCATCGATGTTTACTGTGAAAGAACCGCTCAGTGCCGGATCATCGCATTCATCAATGGGTTCGGCCTTCTTGTTTTTCGTCGACCAGGCCAAAAACATACCGTCCGCTGTTTTGAGAGGAACCTGCTTTTCCACATCAACCAAAGCAACTCCGTCCGAATACTTCTTCACAAAGGACTTGTTGTATTTTTTGCCGGCGACAATAACATTAACCATGGCCAATGCAACAGCCAGATCCGTTCCCGGTTTGATGGCATAATACTCAGTTGCGTAACCATCCGTCATAGGAGTCCTGACCGGGTTGAACATAACTATCTTACAGCCGTTCTTCTTGCCTTTTGCCCAGTGATTGAGCATACCCGCTTTGCCGCACTTGGAGAATGAGTCAAAGCCGAACCAGACCTGGTACTTGGCATTGTCGAAGTCGTACCCGCATATATGGTGGCTGGGGGTATAACAACTGGAATAGAACTTATTCGGCGGATTGGTTAGAGTCAGGCAGTTGATATAGTAGTGCGTGCCAAAACATTCCGTCCGCTGATCGCTGCGGGTGCAGCCAATGGACTGGCAAAGCCGGTTCGTGTAAGGGTCGCCCGGGGAAGCCATCAGAATTTCTTCCGGCTTGTATGTTCTCATCCTTTCGATGATTTCATTCACCGCGTCACTTGTCTTCATGGTAATCCAGCCGGGATCCACGTCGGTTCCCTTTGTCTTGTTGGTCCTCTTCAACGATACCATCAGACGGTCCGGATCATACATGGAGTCAACAAATCCCATCCCCTTGATACAGAATTTTCCGTTGGAAACGGGGTCTTCCGGTCGTCCTTCCAGGGTTATCGCCCGTTCGAGACCAGTGGCGGGATCGACACCGACAACAACATTATAGGCGCAATCCGCCTCACAGGCTCTAGCGCAAACCTGTGGGACTTTTTTTATAATCTGGTAGGGCAGCTTTTCCTGGGGATGATCCCCGAAGGCCCAGGCTGCCCGCATATTTCTGAAGGGAAATGCCGTCATAGCCGTGGCAATTCCCGTAGCGCCTGCCAGTTTTAAAAAACTTCGTCTTGGTATCTTGAACTTTTCTTCCATATGATTATTGATTACCTCCTTCACATATGTTTACCAATAAAAAATACATTATCTAAAGTCGTCGAATCGGTCAGATGTACTGATCAAAATCCAGCGCCTAGACCTCCGAGGGATGTTGTCCCTTTTCCGGTTTAGGCATCACAGCTTAAACCGGATGTTTTATTTAACATAAACTTTTCCCGGGGAAAGTCAACACATTTATTTAATTATTTCAAATAGTTATGCAATTTAAAGCATATGTAACTTAAAGCATATACTCATGGAAAGGATCAAGTTGCGGATTAAGTATTTATTCTTTCTTAACTTCTTGAACTTTTATTTCGTCTGAAATAACAAACCCAAATAAATTGCCGAAGAAACAAAAAAAGCAGACGGAGTGTATTTCGTCTGCTTTTTTGTAACCGTTTTTTGGTCGTCACTCTTTATTTTTTATTCTTCTATTCAGGACAGGCCTCCCCCTTGCGCAACCACTCATGCATTTTTGCCGAAAATTCTTCATGGCTCATCTTCGGAACCGTTCGTCCCTGACCGGGATTCCACGCCCATAATACAAGCGGATCCTTTTCGATATGATTTATAATCTGCTCTCCCGTCCTGCCGCCGTTTTGCTTCGGATCCTTCAACTGGCGGCATAAATCTCCGGGAGTGCGGCCCTGAAAAACCATAGGCATATTTTCAGGCGGCATGTGCCAATTGGGCACACCGGGAGGTCCGTCCGGCTGGTTGGTATCCCGATGGCACAGGGTGCATTTCATCTCCCCGGCTCCCTTGCCTTCCGCTCCGCGTTGGACATTGAACATATGGGGTTGTGAATCATCCCGAATCAGCGGCGTATTGCCCGCGGGATGACAATTAGCGCAGCGGGGATGAAACAGGACTTTGCCGGACTCGGTAAATGCTCTCCGGGAGATTTCGTTGTCTTGATGATCGGCGCCGGCCCGATTCGGAAAGGACGCGAGGATCAGGACGATGAAAACACACAGGATCAGAACGACAATAAGTGGAGCTTTCACCCGGTTATTCTTCTGTATCGAAGCCATAACAACCGCCTTGATTGTGAGTGATGCCGAAAATATTTTTCTTATACCGGACATCATACAAACTCCTTCATTGCTGTTTTGCGGTTATCTGATTACTTTATGCGGCTGAGGATACCCGGTAAATTTATATTTTATGACCACACAAAGCACAGTCTAAACCGCCAATGATTATACGCACTATAAAACATACGTTAAACAAACACCCCATCAGACACAGAAGAAAATGTTTCATTAAATATTTATTCTTTGTCAACTTCTTGAGATTTTGCTTGATCAGAGATGCTAAACTGAGAGCGGCGTTGCTGGAGAAATGAATTGATGTCTTCTTCAAGTTTGTCAAAAGCGTCAAGATACCTTCTTGCATCTTTTGTAAGGTGCATTTTTTTATCGTCGCCGACTTCGACGATTTTCTGTCCCAGGCGTTCTTCCGTAACTTTGATCATGCCCCAGGCCGCCCGGTATGACATCTTTAATTTTTTAGCGGCGCCGTAAAGTCCGTGGCATTCATCAATGGTTTTTAAAAGCAAATCCCTTCCTTCACCGAAAATAACGTGACCGTCTTTTTCCACCCAGACTTTAAATTTGATCTCCATAATCCACCCTTTCAATTATTCTCAGAAATTAAGTCTGTGCCGACTATTCAGATTAAGGACGAGTTCAGCTCAACGATTAAATGGCATAGGCGACAGCAAAGCGCAGGACGAATTCAACAATTCAACATACTATTTTGTCTATTATTCAGTTTATTATGAATGAAATCAAGTCTTTTTTGATATAATAATTTTAATATTATTCAGGAGGGTCTGCATAAAACGGTTAGATTTCAGGTTATCCGGTCCGGTCTTTTACCGGAAAGGATGCTGTCGATTGTGTTCTGTTTGGAATAATGTCCTCCCGTAATCAGATTCCAAGAATCTTCTCTTCCCAAAACTTCCTGCCGGACGCTTTCCGGCGATAATCCTTTATCCCGCAGTTTCAGCACATCATCTCGCAACTGTTCCATTTTGGAAATTTTTTTAATCAGGGCTCCTTTGCCGTTTCTCACTACTCCCTTGAGGTTGCAGAAGATGGTTTCTATTTCCAATTCGGATAATTTTTTAAGCGTCTCCAGAATCTGCAGATAATTTTCGTCTTTTCTCAAATACACGAAAGTCGTTCCGCAGAAAAGGTCGCCGGTGAAGAGCCATTTTTTGTCCGGCTCATATAAACAGATGTGATCGTCGGCATGCCCCGGAGCATTGATAACTTCAAGGTTATAATTTCCCATCGCAATACTGTCACCGATTCCTGTTCCTTTTGACTTTTTCGGCCAGTCCCAGACAATCCGTTGGTACAGGCGCAGATTATTCAGACGCGGCTCTTCCAGATACGGCAGCGCGGATCGATGCGCGTATATCGGGATTCCAAACATCTCCTGAACGTCCGCGTTATTGCCGATGTGATCCTCATGATGATGTGTGTTGACGATTTTCCTGATTGATTTTCCTTTTAAAGCGGATAAAAACTGTATATTCGCGCGATTGGTTCCGGTATCGATAAGCGTATCCGCGACTAAAAAAGCGTAGACCGGATATAAAAGAAATCCCAGAACAGATCTTCCCATGTAAAAAAGAGTAACAGTTTCCTGCTCACTGATCTTCAACATATTTTCCTCAACTATAGAAAGAAATTACCTTTAAAGGATTTAAGGTTAGCTTTATTACTTCGTATCCATCTTCATGCGGATTAAGCGCAAATTTGTTTTATTTTATCAATCAACAATATCCGTATCAACAATAATCTACTCAGAACAATTTCTTGACATTTAATAATAACACTGTTAATTTAACGCAGTTATTTTAATATTTAGGATCGTTTCATGCCCAAGCTCCCTATGACAAAAGAAGAAATAGAAAACACCCGGGGACGGATTCTGGACACGGCTCTGAATATTATCATAGAAGAAGGATTCAATAATCTGAGCGTAAGAAAAATAGCGTCCCGTTTGGGCATCACGGCCACGACCATTTATAATTATTACACCAGTAAAGATGAAATCAATCTGATGATCAGAATCAGAGGATTTGAAAAGCTCTATGACCTGCTGACAAAACGTTCGGTTGCTTTAAAAGAAATTGAAGATAAATATAAAGCCATGATTCGCGCCTATGTTGAATTCGGTCTGACCTACCCCAGCTACTATGATATCATGTTCAATCTGCACACGCCCAAATATCTGGACTATGTGGGCACGGAAATAGAACCCCTCGCTTATCAGGAAAAGCAAAATGCCTTAAAATGCATTTCTCTTTTCATAGAACCCGTCAAAGCCTACATTCCCGGCCGAGGGAAGAAGAAAGACAAGTTTGTTTTATATCAGGTCGTTAAATTCTGGGCGGATCTGCACGGCCTTGTCACCCTGACGAACAGCCGTTTATTCCATGAAGTACTGGATGATGTGGATTCTTTCGTCAAGGAGAGATCTTCCGAGATGATCGAAAATTTTATTCATATAAAAGATAGTTTCGATAACGGGAAAAAACTGTTTTAAAAATTATTGAAATGATTCGGAGGTATTCGATGCAGACCAAAACACAAATCGCCAATAAAGGTTATGCCGACAAGCTTGCCAATATTTTTTTTAAATTCCTGGCTTTTAATTTTAATGTGCGTCCGTCACTGAACAAATATCTGAAATGCGATAACGGCTGGCTGAACTTCACTTTCGGCATAAAAACCGAGAACGGCAGCGTAGAGCAGGCTCTGCGCTTTGAAAACGGAAAGGTCATTGTATTAAAAAACATGCCGAAAAAGTTTGATTCTCAGCTGATATTTGTTGACGAAAATGCTCTCAAAGAAGCCGCTACCCAGCCTCCCAACAAACTTATGCTGGCCCTGATGGAAAACAGGATGATCACCAACGGCAATATCGGATACCTGCAATTAATCAATTTTTATCTTTCACTTTTTCTGAAACACATCCAGATCGCCAAGTTGAAAAAAGAAACAAAGATGGAGAATCGCAACTATGACGCGGGAGCGGCGTCAAAACACAGCATCGATACCAGAAAACCTCGGCAGCTCCAGGCCGCCTCTGTCGATCCGGGCGTGAAGTTTCTATTCGATCCCTATCTTGCACAGTATTCCCTTGATGATTTTCCGAGGGTAAAAGATTTTCTGGATATCCATTTAAAAACCCGGGCGGAAATATGCCATGAAAGAGCGGAACTTGTGACCAGATGGTACAGGGAAAACGGATTTGAAACGGATAAAAGCGGCCAGCTCTGGGTGGGAGAACTGCGTCAGGCAAAGGCTTTCAAATATCTGATGGAAAACAGAAAACCCATCATCCGCAAAAACGATCTGATCGCCGGAACCAATACGACGAAGGAAATCGGCGTCATCATTTATCCGGACGCCCACGGCACGATGATCTGGGGAGAGTTGATTACCGCACCCTACAGGCCGCTCAATCCCTACGATGTGTCTCCCGAAACAATTGACGTGCTGCACAACAAAGTTTTTCCTTTCTGGCTCAGGCGCAATTTCCGCGAATGGGTCCGAGACAACAAAAACCAACCGCTCTGTCAGAAACTCGATGAGCGTTTTGCCGCCTGTTTCCTATGGAAGACCGTCGCGCTTTCCCACACGATCTTAAATTATCCGGAAGTATTAAAGACCGGAACAAACGGCATCATCGCAAAGATCGACAAAGAATTGAGCGAGACACCTCAATCCGCCAAACAAAAAAGCGATACATTAAACGCGATGAAAATCAGCCTCGAAGGAATCAATGCTTACGCGAAAAATCTCTCTGACGAAGCCGGGCGTCTCGCGAATCAAGAAAAAGATTCCGCCCGCAAAAACGAATTGCTTCACCTGGCCGAAATCTGCGGTCGCGTTCCGCAAATTCCCTGTTCGACACTGGATGAAGCGGTCAACGCCATGTGGATCATCTGGATCGGGGTCCACATGGAAAACACCAACGCCGGATTTTCTCTGGGACGTCTGGACCAGTGGCTTCAGCCTTACTTTAAGGCTGATATGGAAAAGCTGAACACTCAAGAAGAAAAACAGGCGTATATAAAACACGTCATCGAACTGATCGGCTGTTTTTACATGCGCTGTACCGACCATCTGCCTTTAATACCGGACATCGGCAATTATTTGTTCGGCGGCTCCTCCTCCGATCAGGCCATCACCCTCGGCGGCGTGACACCGGAAGGCGAAGACGC
>JAJFTS010000160.1 GCA_021372815.1 Deltaproteobacteria bacterium
GCCGAGTATCTGGCTTTTGAAGAGAATATGCACGTTCTGGTGATCCTGACGGATATGACCAATTACTGCGAGGCTCTTCGGGAACTTTCCAGTTCGCGCGGCGAGATTCCTTCGCGTAAAGGTTATCCCGGTTATCTCTACAGCGATCTGGCCTCTGTGTATGAACGTGCCGGACGACTCAAGGGAGGCAGGGGATCTATCACCCAGATGCCGATACTCACCATGCCCAGCGATGATATTTCCCATCCCGTACCGGATCTGACCGGCTACATCACCGAGGGTCAGATCGTGCTGGAGCGGGAACTTTTTAACAAGGGAATCTATCCGCCTATCGCCGGTCTGCCTTCCCTTTCCCGCCTGATGAAAGACGGAATCGGGGAAGGAAGAACGCGCAAGGATCACGGTCAGGTGGCCGCGCAGCTTTTTGCATCCTACGCGAAGGTCAAGCGCATCCGGGCTCTGGCGGCGATTGTCGGAGAAGAAGAACTTTCCGAACTGGATAAAATATATTTGAAATTCGGCAGCTCGTTCGAGGAAGTTTTTTTACGCCAGGATTACGAGGAAAACCGCTCGATAGAACAGACGCTCGATATCGGCTGGCGGATGCTCTCGTTGCTTCCCCGCGACGAACTATACCGGATTGCCCGCGAGGATATCCAGAAATACTATATGCCGCAGGCGGAGGAAGCATAATGCCGAAAATAGAACTTCCCCCAACAAAATCGTCGCTCAGGAAGCTTAAGGAAAACCTGGCTTTTGCCTACGAAGGTTACGACCTCCTCAACCAGAAACGCGAGATTCTGGCCATTGAGATTGTCCGGAAGATTGGTGAAATCCGTAGAATTGAGACCGATTTTCAGCAGGTTTTAAATGAACTCTATGCATCCTATCGGAGTGCGGCGGTTGACATGGGTTCCGATGCCGTCACCATCCAGAGTTGTTCGGAAACGAGAAGCTACTTTCTCCACACGAATTTTACCAAACTCATGGGACTGAAGCTGCCGGTTATCGGCCTGAATCTCAAGAATCCCCAACCTGCTTTCGCCCTGCCGCAAACATCCTCCATCTATGACGAAGCCAGAGATCAAGCCCGCAAGACGCTCCTGATCCTTGCTCAGTACGCAACGATAGCCAAGTCCATTATCATGCTCTCCCGGGAGTTAAAAAAGGTACAGCGGCGCGTTAATGCCCTGGAGAAGATATTTATTCCCCAGCACGAGGAGGCAAAAAAGTATATCGCGGACAGGATCGAAGAAATGGAGCGCGAAGAAATCTTCGTCAAGAAGCTTATCCGGCAGCGGCAATGACGAGCATGTTTAAGGAAAAAATCAGTTGAAGACAATCAATCCGGAAAAGAAAGGAGGGCAACCATGAAAACGTACGCCTTTAAATATTTGGAACTGGCTGAAAAACACGCCCTGAAAATTGCGGAAAGATGGGCAATGGATGTCAGATGTAACGAAAAAACTCCGACATACAAAAATCTGGATGAACATAAAATAATTGAGCAGTGTGTCCGGTTTTATCGGAATTTCAGCAAGATGTTTGTCGATGAAAAAATCAAAGAGGACATCGGCAAATATTTCAAAAGTTACACCGAGGAAAGTTACGCCATGGGTATTCCGGCCAAGGAGGCTCTTTACGCGCTGATACTGATGAGACGGCATATTTGGCTTTATGCCGAGTTTCAACTGATCTTCAGTTCCGGAATTGCGCAGCAGGAGGCCCTGGACACTCTGAACCGCACCATTTTGCTGTTTGATTACGCGGCTTACGAAGTGACAAAGTCATACCAGGAGCTGATGAAAGACACGGCAAAATAATCGGGGTTTGGTTTCGCTATGTCAGGAATTAAAAGAGCTTCGAACAAAGAACTCTTTGGCTGGGCGATGTTTGACTTTGCAAACTCGTCCTATACGACTGTCATTATCACCGTTGTTTTTTGCATCATATTTCCCAGACTCATCGTCGGAGACGGACCGGGGTACCGTCTGGGAAACCTCCTTTGGAGCACTGCCCTGTCTATCAGCTACCTGATCGTGCTTCTTTCCGCGCCGCTCTTTGGAGCCATCATGGATTATACCGGAGCGAAAAAGAAATTTCTTTTCGGAAGTTATCTGCTGACCGTCATTACGACTGCCGCTCTCTATTTCGCCGGTCCCGGAGACATTGCTTGGGGCATGTTTCTTATCATTTTGTCCAATGTCGGTTTTTCCTGGAGCGAATCTTTTGTCTCCAGCTTCCTTCCGGATCTTGGTCCGCCCGGGGATTTGGGCAAGATTTCGGGCTACGCCTGGGGTCTGGGTTACTTCGGCGGCCTTCTCTCCGCGGCGGCAGTGATTTTTGGCCTTAATGCCAACGTATACACAGTGGAAAATTTTCACAATTTGCGCCTGGTGGGACCGGTCACAGCCTCGTTTTTCCTGATCGCCGCCATTCCGACATTTTTATGGGTAAAGGAACATTCTGTATCAAGGCGTCTGCCCCAAAAGGAGAATTATTTTACTATCGGATGGAAAAGGTTGAAAAAAACTTTTTCGGACATTCGGGATTACAAAGATTTAATGATCCTTCTGTCATCTTTCTTCTTTGCCTATTCCGGACTGTCCATAGTAATCTCCTTTGCCTTTATTTACGGAGACCAGATCATAAAATGGTCAGGCAGCACACAGATATTGATGTTTGTCATTACGCAGTTTACGGCGGCGGGAGGAGCATTTCTTTTCGGCATCATTCAGGACAAATGGAGCGCAAAGAAGACTTTTATGCTGACGCTGATGATCTGGGTAGTTTCCGTGAGCCTGATTTACGGAGTCATTCCTGTCACAGCGTTGATAAGCAGTTTGATGAACGCATCTTTTAAAGAAGAGCATGTTTTTCTCGTTATCGGATCGATGGCCGGACTGGGTTTGGGTTCGACTCAATCCGCCTGCCGTGCCATGGTGGGTCTTTTCTCACCCGATACAAAGGCGGGAGAATTCTTCGGCCTGTGGAGCTTTGCCGGACGGCTTTCTTCTATTTTGGGACTGATGGGTTTGGGGTTACTGCAGACGCTGTTTGGCCTGCAAAAGTCAATCCTTGTCTGTCTGATCTTTTTTGTGATGTCCTTAATCATTGTCTTTTTCATAAATGAGGAACGGGGCAAGATGGCGGCATATAAACACGCGGGAGAATAAAATGATCGCGATATTCTTCAAAAGTCGAATCCATTTAAGGTTCTTCTGAACGTGTAAAAAGATTTTAACCGGTATTATATTAATATTCAAGAGGGCAAAGTCATGGACAGAAATCAGACAAATATTTATTCTGACGACAAGATGGACATTTTGCTCAAAAATATCCAAGAACTGGTTATTGAACTTCATCCGTCCTGGCCGAAAACCAGACAGATCCTCCCGAATAGCCGGCTCACACAGGATTTGGGGCTGGACAGCCTCGCACGTATGGAACTTCTTGCCCGCATGGAAAAAATTTTAAGCGTCACACTTGACGAAAAATTATTTATCGATGCGGAAACGCCCCGCGATCTGTGGCAGGCAATCATCAAGGCCGGTCCTTCCCTGATATCCGTTACCGCCGGGGGAATGAAGGCGCCGGAAATGGGCGAGACGTACAACCTGCCGCTTGGTGCCCAGACACTGGTTGACGTTTTGAACTGGCATATCGAAAATCATCCGGACAGGCCCCATATCCGTTTATACAGCGATGAGGGCGACGGAGAAATCATCACCTACCGGCAGTTGGCAGAAGGAGCGCGGGCCGTGGCCGCCGGTCTTCAGGAAAAGGGACTGCTGCCGGGAGATGCCGTCTCCATCATGCTTCCCACCAGCCGGGAATACTTTTTCACTTTCATGGGCATTTTACTCGCGGGCGGCATACCCGTTCCCATCTATCCGCCGTTCCGCATGAACCAGTTGGAAGACCACATGCGGCGGCACAGCGCCATCCTCCAAAACTGCGAAGCGAAAATCATGGTCATCATTCCGGAGGCCAAACGCTTTGCCCAGGTTCTCAGGGCGCAGGTGGAAAGCATGCACACGCTGACGACCGTTGAGGAACTGACCTCCGGCACCGCGACGTATAATAAATATACTCCGGTCGCAAACGACATCGCCTTTCTCCAATACACGTCCGGCAGTACAGTCAATCCCCAAGGGGTAATGCTCACCCATGCCAATCTGCTGGCTAATGTCCGGGTGCTGGGTGAAACGGTGAATATAAAATCCACGGATGTAATCGTAAGCTGGCTGCCGCTTTATCATGACATGGGTCTGATCGGGACCTGGCTTTCCAGCCTTTATTTTGCCACCATGCTGATTGTCATGTCTCCTCTGAATTTTATCTCGCGGCCCCAGCGCTGGCTGCATGCCATTCACCGCTATCAGGGCACCATTTCGGCCGCTCCTAACTTTGCCTATGAATTATGTCTGAAAAGATTGACGGATAATGATCTTCAGGGAATTGATCTGTCTTCGTGGAGAATTGCCTGCAACGGAGCCGAACCGGTCAGTCCGGAAACGGTGGAGAACTTCTGCCGCCGGTTCGGTCCATACGGTTTCAGGCGGGAAACCATGATGCCGGTTTACGGTCTGGCGGAATGTTCGGTCGGCCTCGCCTTTCCACCGCTCGACCGCGGCCCGTTTATTGACATCATCGACCGGGAGGTTTTTGTCAATACCGGTCATGCCGTGCCGTCCTCCGGGACCGGCGAACAGGTTTTGCGCTTTGTCGCCTGCGGACGTCCTCTGTCCGGCCATGAGGTACGCATTATTGATAACGCGGGAAGGGAATTGCCGGAAAGATATGAGGGAAAACTTCAGTTCCGCGGACCTTCGGCCACAGCGGGTTATTATCACAACGAGGAAGATACCGAAAAGCTCTTTGACGGTGATTGGCTGGATTCCGGCGATATGGCTTATATCGCAGGCGGTGATATATTCATTACAGGACGCAGGAAAGACATCATTATCCGCGCGGGACGAAACATTTATCCCCAGGAACTCGAAGAAGCCGTGGGTAAGCTTGCCGGCATCAGAAAAGGCAATGTCGTTGTTTTTGCCGCGAAAGATACCGCCAATCAAACGGAAAATCTGGTCGTCATGGCCGAAACACGTGAAGATAATCCGGAAAAATTAAATGCCCTGCGCGAAGAAATTAACACCCTGGCGATGGATCTGGTGGGAACTCCGGCTGATGAAGTGGTGCTGGCGCCGCCGGGTACCGTGCTTAAAACATCCAGCGGAAAAATTCGCCGGGCCGCCAACCGCACTCTTTTTGAGAGCGGCCGTATTAGCTGGGGTTTTAAGGCGACCTGGTGGCAGATCGTGCGCATTACCTTATCCGGAATCGGACCTGAATTAAGGCGTATGCGGCATAGTTTGCTAAGCGGGATTTATGCTGCATATTGCTGGATGCTTTTCTTTATCCTGGCTCCGGTTACCTGGTTGACGGTTGTCGTGATGCCCAAAGAACCCTGGCGATGGATCGTCATGAGAAAAGCGGGAAGGCTTTTAGCAACCGCGTCCTTCACGCCGCTGACCGTGCACGGATTGGAAAATCTGCCTCAGAAAACATCCTGCATATTAGTGTCCAATCACACCAGTTATCTGGACAATTTTGTCATGGCTTCCATACTGCCGCTGGAGTTCAGCTTTGTGGCCAAGGCCGAACTGAAAGGAAATTTTCTGATACGCATATTCCTCAACCGCATTCAAACAGAATTTGTAGAACGGTTCGACAGACAAAAAGGGGTTGAAGATGCCCGCCACATTGCCGCCCGGGCACGCAAAGGCCGCAGCCTGCTCTTTTTTGCGGAAGGAACCTTTACCCGCATTCCCGGTCTTCGTCCGTTTCATATGGGGGCATTTGAAACGGCGGTAGAGGCCGACGTTCCTGTTGTCCCCATAGCGATTCGAGGCACACGTTCCATGCTGCGCGATGTCAGTCTGTTTCCCCGGCGCGGCTCAATTACCGTAACCATCGGCAAACCGATTGAGCCCCGCCATTTACAGGATCTATCAGCGCCGGACTCATGGACCACAGCAATAAAGCTGCGTGATGCCGTTCGTGAACATATCCTTAAACACTGCGGCGAACCGGATCTTTCCGGTCACTAACCGTGCACAGATAAGACCTTTTTCATCTGCCGGTTTTTCTCCTTGATAATTTTTCAGCATGTTGTTATTTCTGAGCAGCTTATTTCTCAGAGGAACCATCTGATGCCGGCAACGCAAACTTGTTCATCGGAACTTTTTCAGGCATGTGCAACAATTTTCGGACCTGAAGTAAAAGTATCTTATGATTTTCTGGAATATCTCCAACCCATCGGCATCAAAACAGCTTTCCGCAAAAGAGCTTTTGAAACACATCCCGACAGAGCCATGGCGCTGGGAGCTTTACACCAGGATTTAAATGCGGAATTCATAAACGTCCGGCAGGCCTACGAAAGGCTTCTTTCCTTTGTTGAAAACAAAAACGGGAACAGCCTGAACGCACATCTCTTCAAGGGTTTCAGAACACGACAATCTTCATACTTTAGCGCGGGGCAGCACAATGGCGGGCAGAAAAAAAATCATCATAAAAGATTCAAGAACCATCCCGATCATTTTTACACCGGCGGTTTGCCCAAAGGAAACCTGATGTTCGGCCAGTTTCTGTATTATTCCGGTCTTATTTCATTCAGAACGCTTATTGAGGCCATCTGCTGGCAGCGGCGTCAGCGTCCCCTGATCGGTCAGATAGCCGTAGCCTGGGGACTTATTTCCTACCCGGACGTATTGAGGATACTTACTATCAGAACGTTTGATGAAAAATTCGGCGAATGCGCCCTTCGTTCCGGTTATATATCCAACTTCGAGCAGTTTGCTCTCATTGGAAAGCAGAAACGGCTTCAACGCCCCTTCGGTGAATATTTTATTGAAAATGGCATCCTCTCCTCCGCAGATTTAACGGGGATTGCCCGGAAGCAGCAACTCCACAATATGACATCATACCGATGGAAAGAATAATCCTGACTGTCTCATAGTCGTCACCGGCCGGCGACGGGCAGAACCTTCATGGATTTATATAGAAAATGAGTTTTAAATGAATTTTATTATTTGACATATTTTGGGGAATTGTTTAACACTTCTTTCCGGCCAATCAGCTTTGGCAGATTTAAAATGTTTCACAGTATAATTAAAAATAACTTCTGAAAAGCCTGTCTGAACAATTCAGCTTTAAAAGAAGAAAAAAAAATTTTAAAAATAAGGAGTCTAAAAATGAAGGATGTTGTAATTGTTTCGGCGTGCAGAACAGCGGTAGGAACATTCGGGGGCACATTAAAGAACATGATCGGAGCCAAAATCGCAGCGGTCGTTATGAAAGAGGCCATCAAACGTGCCGGTATAGAACCGGGGATCATTGATGATGTCCGGTTCGGCTGTTGTCTCGAATCCTGTAACACACTTAACACCGCCCGGGTAGGAGCTCTCTTGGCCGGCATTCCGGAAACCGTGACTGCCGTAACCGTCAATCGCGTGTGCATTTCCGGCATGGAAGCCGTCCTCAGCGGCGCCGCCATGATCAAAGCCGGAATGGCCGATGTTATTCTGGCCGGCGGGGTTGAACATATGTCCGGCACACCTTATGTCAGTTTTGATGCCCGTTGGGGCTGCCGCCTTCAGGACACTACTTTCATCGATTCCATGATCCGTGCGTTACACTGTGGTTCCTATGTCATGCCGCTGTCCGATGACGGCCCCCTCAAATCAGGCCAGCCTTTTGAAAGTTTAAAAGGCAAACCCTATATCATGGGTCATACTACGGAATTGATTGCCCAGCTTTTGAATATCAGCCGCGAGGAAATGGACGAGGTCGCCCTGCGCAGCCACAACAATGTCGAACGCGCCACGAAAAACGGCGAATTCAAAGACGAGATCGTACCCATTGAGATTCCCCAGAAAAAAGGCAAGCCGCCCATTATTTTCGACAAGGATGAACATTTCCGCCCCGGCTTGACCATGGAACAGTTGAAAGCACTGCCGCCGGCATTCATTCCCAAAGTCGGCAAGGTTACTGCGGGCAATTCCTCGGGACTTAACGACGGCGCTTCAGCCATGATTATTATGTCGGCCGATAAAGCAAAGGAATTAGGTTTAAAGCCGATCGCCAAAATACGTTCTTCAGGCCTGGGCGGATGCCATCCTTCCGTGATGGGCTTAAGCCCGGTTCCTGCCGTCAAAAACCTGCTTAAAAAAGACCCGGCACTCAGTCTGGATGCTTTTGAGTTGATTGAAATCAACGAAGCATTTGCCGGTCAGTATCTCGGCTGCGAAAAGGAGCTTGGTTTGAAACGTGAAATCACCAATATCAACGGCAGCGGCATTGGAATGGGACATCCCGTAGGTTCCACCGGCTGCCGCATTATGGTTACTTTGATTCATGCCATGAAAAAACACAACAAGACCCTTGGACTGGCCACCATATGCGGAGGTGGCGGTGTTTCCATGGCAACGGCTATAGAAATGTTATAAAATCTCCCATCAGGGATTAGACTTGTTTACCGTTTCCGGAAGTCCCGAATTTATATTCTGTGCTTCCGGAACGGATTCATTTTTTAATTCTCCTGTTTCCGTTGCAGCCTTATCTGCCTGGTCGGTTAATTCCGGACTATTCTCATCTTCTCCGGAAATCACTTCTTCATATTCCGGTATGACAATGCCCCGACGCACCATGATCTGATAGATTCTTTCTGACCGGTATGACACATATTTTGACGCGCCATTAGGTTTATATCTTATGGGGTTCGGCAGAATTGATGCCAGCACGGCTGCTTCACGGGGCCCCAGCGAGGAGGCACTCTGTCCATAATGTTTCCGCGCAGCGGCTTCGATACCGAAAATGCCATCACCCCACTCAGCGACATTTAAGTAAAGTTCCATAATTCTTCTTTTGCTCAAATTCCTTTCCAGTCGCCAGGTAAGTATCGCCTCTTTCAGCTTGCGAATCGGGTTCTTAGAGGGTGAAAGGTACAGATTTTTGGCCAGCTGCTGGGAAATCGTACTGCCGCCGGCTTTAATTTTTTTCTTTTTGATATCCTTCTCCAGAGCTTTTTGCATGGCCTCGAAATCAAATCCTTCATGAGACCAGAATTTATCATCTTCCGCTATGATTACGGCTTTCATTACATAAGGCGACACCCGGGAAAGAGGCACCCAGATGTTCGTAATTCTTTTTTTTATCCCCTTTTCCTGCCATACTTTTTCCCTGTATTCCATGAAAGCTGTTTTCTTGGGGCAACTCTTTTTCAGAGAAGCTACATTGGGATAAATAAAATAGCGTCCGACATCTACAATAAAATAAGTTAGAACCAGAATGAATATGATATAAACAATTCTTGAATAAAATCGCATAATTATCCTCTTTACAGTTTTGATGGTCCAAAATGAATTCCACGAAAATATAATTCGGGTATAAAGATCATTTAAGACAGGCACTGCCATAACCGAAAACCAGCATAAAATCCAATAATAATTTTTTGAGAACACAAAGCCCGCCATTCGTTAAATAGTTAATAATTTCATAATATTATTATTAATTAACAGCTTTTTATTGCAAAATAAGTTTGACAGACCCGTCTTTTTTTAGTAAATGTTTCAAAACTTGCGCAGTAGGTTGTCCATTGTTGTTCAGCAATGGACGGTAGGTGTGTACAGTAAAAGGTATTTGTTTTTCGGTTAAAAATATGAATTTAAATCGAAATGTGTACACCGTTAATAGGATAATACCCCCCATAAACAAGGAGGCATTTCATTATGAAACGGCAGATTATCGTATTTTCAGGACTTTTCGTCCTCTTTTTGTTACTTGGTATTTTTAGTTCAAACGCTCTTGCAATACAGTATAAAGTGAAAAATGGTGACACGCTATCGAGTATCTCTAAAAAATTCGGTGTCAGTGTCGACCAAATAAAGCAAGCAAACAACCTCAAGCAATCCAAAATTCGAAAAAACCAAGTTTTAAACATTTCCACAAAAAAATCTTCAAAAGCAGCGGCTAAAACAAAATCAAAGGCGTCTTATTATACCGTCAAAAAAGGCGATACCTTATCCAAAATAGCCAAAAAGACGCAAGTGCCTTTGAAAAAAATTATAGCTCTTAACCATGTCAACAATAAGAGTTTACGCGTCGGTCAAAAAATTGTTCTGGCAAAATCAACTTATGAGCCGGTACAATCCGTCAGTCGTGAGGAAACTGAAGATCTCGACGAAGCTGAAGAAAATGACGATTTACCGGATATGACCAATGAAGATAACGGACCAATAATCGGTAATTCCGATCTGTTAGACGAACCCGGGATAAAGAGAGAGCTTTTAGGAAAATGGAACAGTCCCGATGAGGTGCAATTATTCGTTAAAGTGGCGACCGGTTTCATCGGCGCCCCTTACCGGTTTGGCGGTTCCTCCCTGAAAGGAATTGATTGTTCCTCTTTTGTCCAAAAGATTTACCGGATTTTTGACATCCAGTTACCGCGCAAAGCCAGTGAACAGTCCAAAGTCGGGATCAGCATATCCCGTGAAAATCTTACAGAAGGCGATCTTGTTTTCTTCCACACCAACCGCTCGCTGGGACATGTGGGAATTTACATCGGCAATAATGAATTCGTCCATGCGTCATCCAGAAGTAAAGGGGTTCGCATCGACAGCCTGGATACCCCCTATTATCAAAAAAGATTTCAGCGCGCCGTGCGGCTGAAAGGATTGGGTAACGACGGCGCATAATTATAATAACCGCCGTTAATTGAACCACGAATATATTGATAACGGGCTTTGTGAAATCATTCCAAAGCCCGTTATTTTAGTGAAACTCCAAATCCGAAAGCGAATAACCTAAAGGTCACTATAGGCGTAGCGGAATTGGCAAGTTGAACTATCCCACAGCTTGCCGTGGGATTTCCTTCTTTATAATTTCAGCCTTATTCTCTTTTTGCCAGTTGATTATCGGCTTTGTTTATTATATATGTTCGCCGCTATCAATGCTTTATCATTTTAATTCTGCTGTTCAAAGGATAGGACATGGGGAAAAATCTAGTTGAAAAAATTCTTTCTCGACATTTAGTTGCCGGCAATCTTGTGCCTGGCGAAGAAATCGGCATTCGCATCGACCAGACTCTTACTCAGGATGCTACAGGCACCATGGCTTATCTGCAGTTCGAAGCAATGAACGTGCCCAAAGTAAAAACGGAGCTATCCGTAAGTTATGTCGATCATAACACGATTCAAATAGGCTTTGAAAACGCGGACGACCACCTCTATCTGCAGAGTGTGGCGCAAAAATACGGCATTGTTTTCTCCCGCGCAGGAAACGGCATTTGCCATCAGATTCATCTGGAAAGATTCGGTAAACCGGGAAAAACTCTTATCGGCTCGGACAGCCACACACCGACCTGCGGGGCGCTCGGCATGATCGCCGTCGGAGCGGGAGGCCTTGATGTCGCACTGGCCATGGCCGGCAATCCTTTTTATCTCGTTTGTCCCGAAGTTATCAAAATTAATCTTACCGGCAAATTAAAGCCGTGGGTTTCAGCAAAAGATGTTATTCTCAAGGTGCTGGAAATCTTCACCACCAAAGGAAACGTCAACAAGATATTCGAGTATGGAGGGAAAGGCGTCGAATCTCTCACTGTTCCCGAACGCGCCACAATTACCAACATGGGAGCGGAATGCGGGGTGACGACCTCCATCTTCCCCAGCGACAAAATGACGCGTCTTTTTTTGCGTTCACAGCAAAGAGAACGCGATTTTAACGAACTTACGGCCGATAAAGACGCAAGTTACGCTAAAATTGTCAATATTGACCTGTCCAAAATCGAACCTCTGACGGCCAAGCCTCACAGTCCGGATAACATCAGCACGGTGAGAAAAATGAAAAAAATCGCCGTTAATCAGGTTTGTCTGGGCAGCTGCACCAATTCTTCTTATAAAGACCTGGTTACCGTGGCCAAAATTTTAAAGGGGAAAACCGCGCATCCCCATGTGAGTTTTATTTTAGCTCCCGGTTCCAGACAAGTACTGGAAGAACTTTCCCGCAGCGGTTACCTGGCCGATTTGATCTCTTCCGGAGCACGAATTATGGAAAGCGCCTGCGGTTTTTGTATCGGCAACAGCCAGAGTCCTTCCTCTGCCGCCGTTTCCCTGCGTACTTCCAACCGTAATTTTCTGGGACGCTCCGGAACGATGGACGCCAATGTCTACCTGGTCAGTCCGGAAACAGCGGCCGCCGCGGTTATTACCGGATGCTTCACCGATCCGCGCGACTTGAAAATGCGCTATCCCAAAGTCGTGACTCCGAAAAAGTTCTCCATAGATGATTCGATGATCATAAGGCCCGGCAGGAAAAAAACCGCCGATGTTTACCGCGGTCCGAATATCGGCATTCTGCCCCGCAGTCCGGAGCTTACCGATACCATCCATGCCCAGGTGACCCTCAAGGTCGGCGATAAAATCACCACCGACCACATTATTCCCGCCGGAGCCCGGATGAAATACCGTTCGAACATTCCCAAATATTCCGAGTTTGTTTTTGAAAATGTCGACCCGACATTCGCCAAGCGGGCGATGTCCATAAGACAAGACGGGAAACAAAATATCATTGTGGCCGGACTTTCCTACGGTCAGGGCTCTTCACGTGAACATGCGGCATTGTGTCCCATGTATCTGGGCATCCGGGCGGTCATTGCCAAATCATTTGAAAGGATTCATGCCGCCAATCTGATTAATTTCGGCATACTGCCGCTAACTTTTTGCGTTGAAAGCGACTACGACTACATCGATCAGGAAGATATTCTTGAAATTACCGAAATAAAAAGGATGATCGCCGGAGACGGAAAGTTTATGATGCGCAACAAGACCAAAGGTACCGCGTTTTACGTAACCTGCATTTTATCAGAAAGGCAAAAACAGATCATCCTGGCGGGCGGAGCCCTCAATATGAGGAGTTAAGTGTACAATCCCCGCAGCAAGCCGCGGGATAATTTCCAATCCTGATTTATCAGGCTTGGATAATTCGACTAACAAACTTTAATGCGCTTTGCTTTTAAAGTTTGAGTCTCATTACGACTTACGAATATTGGAGTAGAATTTTTATGGCAGAAAAAATCAAAGTTAAAACGACCATCGTGGAAATGGACGGCGACGAGATGACCCGTGTCATGTGGCAGATGGTTAAGGATAAACTCATTTTCCCGTATCTGGACATGGATATTGATTATTATGATTTGCATGTGAAACATCGCGACGATACCGATGATCAGGTAACGGTTGACGCGGCACGCGCGATCATGAAATACGGCGTCGGCATCAAATGCGCCACCATCACGCCCAATGAAGACCGGGTCAAGGAATACAATCTGAAAAAAGCGTGGAAAAGCCCCAACGGCACCATCCGCGCCATGCTCGACGGCACTGTTTTCCGGAAACCCATTCTGGTCAACAATATCAAGCCGAATGTTTCCTCATGGAAAAAACCCATCATTATCGGCCGTCACGCCTACGGCGATGTTTACAATAATTTCGAAATGCCCATTCCGGAAGCGGGAAAGCTGGAAGTTGTTTTCACGCCCAGGAACGGCGGCGACGTAAAAAAAGTTCTGGTGCATGATTTCCCGGCGGCCGGCATCATTCAGGTTAATCACAACCTGGACAAATCCATACTGGATTTCGCCCGGGCTTGTTTCACGTATGCTTTGAGCGAAAAGATTGATTTATGGTTCTCCACCAAGGATACCATTTCCAAGGTCTACGACGCCGGATTCCGTGAAATCTTCAACCGCGAATTCGAAGCAAACTGGAAGGCAAAATTTGACAAGGCGGGCATCGAATACTTCTTTACTTTAATCGACGATGCCGTGGCGCGCGTTATGAAAAGCGAAGGGGGCATGCTTTGGGCGCTGAAAAATTATGACGGCGACGTCCTGTCGGATATGGTCGCTTCCGCCTGCGGTTCTCTGGCCATGATGACATCGGTCCTGGTGTCGCCCAACGGCTGGTTCGAATACGAAGCCGCTCACGGCACAGTACAAAAACACTATTACAAACATCTTAAAGGCGAAGAAACTTCCAGCAATTCGATGGCGCTCATTTTCGCCTGGACCGGCGGCATCCGCAAACGGGGCGAAATAGATAATACACCGGAGGTAATAAAGTTTGCCGACAAGCTGGAAGAAGCGGCTCTTGCCACCGTCGAGGGCGGCATCATGACCGGCGATTTGCTGGCGCTTGCCGAAAAGAAACCTTCCAATAAAAAAGTCAACACGGAAGGTTTTATCGACGCCATCGCCGCAACACTGCAAACAAAGATGAAATGATTAGCCGCACGGAAAATCCGCTCCCCAATTTACTTGATTTCACACTGGAGGAAATGGAGGAATTCATTTCCTCCCTGGGCAAGGAAAAATTCCGCGCGCGCCAGATCATGAAATGGCTGTATCAATCCGGCAGCGCCTCCTTTGACGATATGACCACCCTCTCCTGCGATTTCCGCGAAAAACTTTCCCGAATCGCCCGGATCAGCCGTCCGCAAATCGTCAAGATTCAGGAATCCAAAGACACCACGATGAAGGCCCTGCTCCGTCTGGAAGACGGGCTTTTTATCGAAAGCGTTTTAATCCCGGGGAAAAACAGCTGGACAATCTGCTTATCCACTCAGGCCGGCTGCGCCATGGATTGCAAATTCTGCCTGACGGCGCGCCAGGGATTCAAAAGAAACTTAAAACCCTCGGAAATTACCGGACAGTTGATAACGCTGAAGTACGAAATGCCCCAATGCCCTGAAATCACCAATATCGTCATGATGGGCATGGGCGAGCCTCTGGCCAATTACGATAATGTCGTCAAGGCGATAAAAAATCTTACCTCTGATTTCGGCATGGGTTTCTCCAACCGCAAAGTCACTGTTTCCACCTGCGGTCTTGCGCCGCAGATTATCCGGCTGGGCCGGGATATCTGCATCAATCTGGCCGTGTCACTGAATGCTCCTGATGACGAAACAAGAAGCAATCTGATGCCGGTCAATAAAAAATATCCGTTAAAAGTGCTTTTGGATGCCTGCCGGCAATATCCCATGCCCGGGCGGAGAATGCTGACCTTTGAATACATTTTAATGGACGGGATTAACTGCTCCGTCAGGGATGCGAAAAAGCTGGTCGCCCTGTTGAAAGGCCAGCGCTGCAAGCTGAATCTGATTGTGCTGAACGAATATCCAGGCTCACCTTTTAAATCACCTTCGCCAAAAACCGTGGAAGCTTTTCAGCAAATATTGCTTGATCATCATTTCACAGCTATTCTCCGTAAAAGCAAAGGCCGTGACATTCTGGCGGCGTGCGGCCAACTAAGCGGTTCTTTCGGAAAATGATGGAGCTCAAGTAAATAGTTTCTATCAAGAAAAATTCTCCGACCAAGAAACCGGACTTCAATCAGAACCTGCAACGATTCACGTTCGGCGACAGTCATCATCACATTTTACATCCCGTGTTCATTATTTCATTTGACAACCGGAATACTTGTTTGTATGTTTCCTGCTCAAGCAGGAAATTATTAAATAATATTGATGCCTCTATGTGGCAATAATTAAAAGCCCTAGGGTGGTCATGGCAGAAATCGGATAATTTCCAATGCATCGAATCATTCCAAGACACAGGGAACTACCCTATGAGTGATAAATCACTCCGGACATTAATAGTTGATGATTCCGAAGATGATGTATTGTTAATAATCCGTGAACTTAAAAAAGGCGGCTACAACCCTGTCTATGAAAGAGTGGAAACCGCCGCGAAGATGAAAAAAGCCCTGCTGGAAAACCAGTGGGATATCATTCTCTGTGATTATCGGCTGCCAAAATTCAATGCTCCCTCAGCCATTGCCCTTCTGAAAGAAACAAATCTGAATCTACCTGTTATCATTATATCCGGAAAGATAGGCGAAGAAACAGCCGTGGAATGCATGCGCCTGGGCGCCAAGGATTATATCCTTAAGGATAACCTGATCCGCCTTTGTCCGGCCATCGCCAGAGAATTGGAAGAAGCAAAGGTCAGACAAAGAGAAAAAAAGGCGGAAGAGGCACTGCGGGAAAGCGAAAGAAAGTATCAGTTGCTGTTTGATAACTCTATTGACGCAATTGCTGTTTTTGGCGGCAAACCGCCGAAGTTTCTCTTCGTCAATCCCGCTTTTCTTCGGTTGTTCGGATATACGTTGGAGGAAATACTGGCATTTTCTCCCGATGACATATTTTTGACAATATATCCCGATGATCGGAAAATGGTCAAAAAACACCTGCGCGATAGATTCAGGCAGGAAGATAATTATAATCGCTATGAGTTCCGCGTCGTTACCAAAGACGGTCAGGTTCGCTGGGTAGAAATATCGGCCACGTTGTTTTCCAAAAACGGGCAGTTTCTCAGTCAGGCGATATGCCGCGATATCACCGAGCGCAA
>JAJFTS010000162.1 GCA_021372815.1 Deltaproteobacteria bacterium
CTGTTGAGCGGATCGTTTTCGGCAACTTCCGTCGCGCCGATATAACAATCGACAGCGGCAATACCGCCGTATGCCGGAACATCATTCAACCAGATTTTCGATGCCCGGATTTTGGGCGACGTATGACCGAAATTAAGAAAAGCTCCCGAGGAGCACATTACGCCGAATGTTCCGGTCGTGACAACATCTATCTTACGGGCAGCCTCAACTGTACCGTGCCGTTCCACGACATCGATCATCTCTTCCGCGGTAACGACAACAGCACGTCCTTCTTTTATCTTTTCGTTTATTTCTTTTAATGTCTTTTTAACTTTGAATTTCTTCATATTCTAATTTCCGACTGAAGAATATACCACTGTTTGGCGCCAATTGCAAAAGCTTAGAAGGATTTTATGCATGAAGCTTGTTTACCACTTTTAAATCAAAGATGATATCGAGGCGGCTAGGAGGAGGCAACGAGGCGTATTTTTACACGCGTGACCTTCAGGTTATACGTTGAGGAAGCCGACGATCCCGATAAATCGGGACTAACAAAGATAGCGCTTTGATCGGAAGCGCATTTCCGTCAGGAAGGCGCATAATAAAAAAACCTTCCTTGCCGAGAATTTTCGCCAGCATGGCGGAAATTCCTTTAGAAGTGGTATCAGGTGTGGCCGAATCCGCCGTCCCCTCTGACTGTATTTTTCAGTTCCGGAGCTTCCGTCCAATCCACCTGAAAAACTTTCTGCACCACCATTTGCGCCATGCGCATGCCCCTTTTGACCACAAACGGCTCTTCGCTGTGATTAATAACAATCAATCCGATTTCTCCGCGGTAGTCAGCGTCGATGGTGCCCGGCGTGTTGAGAAGGGTTATCCCGTTTTTCAGCGCCAGACCGCTGCGCGGCCTGATCTGCGCTTCATAGCCTTCAGGCAGAGCCATCGCTATGCCGGTTGCAATCTTTTTTCGCTCCCCCGGCAAAATAATTTCCTCTTCGGTCACAGCGGCAAATATATCCATGCCGGCGGCCTGCTCGGTCATATATTTTGGCAGAGGAATATCTTCGTTTCCCGGTAGTCTCTGAATACAAACTTTTACTTTTTCCATTTATTCAGCCAGAAACATTTGTCCGTCTGCTTAAAATTGACAGGACAAATTCATTTATTTGAATGAAGGGATCCGTTCCGCATTCATCTGTTCCTTAAATGCGGAACGGATTTTTTCGAATAACAGTCGTAAAAAAATTTATTTGACTTCCGCGCCCAGAGCTTCTTTCCTGCTGAGCCTGATCTTGCCGGATTTGTCGATTTCCAGCACCTTCACGACGACTTCATCGCCTTCCTGCAATACATCGGTTACCTTGGCGATTCTTTCCTTGGCAATCTGCGAGATATGCAGAAGACCTTCCGTTCCGGGCAGAATTTCCACAAACGCGCCGAAATCAACAATCTTCTTGACCGTACCGCGATAAATCTTGCCGACTTCCGCTTCTTCCGTCAGCCACTTGACCATCGCCACGGCGCGGGCAGCCGCTTCGGCGTCGGCGGAAGCAATGGTTACGGTGCCGTCATCTTCCACATCAATGGTCACGCCGGTCTCGCTGATAATCTGACGGATGTTTTTGCCGCCGGAACCGATGACCGTACGTACCTGATCTTCCTTCACCTTGACGGTTGTGATCCGCGGGGCGTAAAGCGAAATATCCGAACGCGGAGCAGCCAGAGTCTCGCGTATCTTGCCAATGATGTGCAGGCGGCCCTCTCTGGCCTGTGCCAGAGCTTTGCGCAGAATATCTTCGGTGAGTCCGTCAATTTTAATATCCATCTGCATGGCGGTTACGCCTTTTTCCGTCCCGCAAACCTTGAAATCCATATCTCCCGCATGATCTTCATCGCCCAAAATGTCGGATAAGATCACGATTTCGTCGCCTTCTTTAAGCAGCCCCATGGCAATGCCCGCCACGATGTCTTTCACCGGCACGCCGCCGTCCATCAAGCACAAAATGCCGCCGCAGACGGTAGCCATGGATGATGAGCCGTTGGATGATAGAATTTCCGAAACAATCCGGATGGTGTAGGGGAATTCCTCCGGCGAAGGCAGTATGGGCACCAGAGCCTTGCGGGCCAGAGCGCCATGACCGATCTCTCTTCTTCCCGGACTGCGCAGAGATTTGGCTTCGCCGACGCTGTAGGGCGGGAAATTATAGTGTAGCAGGAAGGTGCGTATTTCCTCTCCGCTCACATAATCCATGCGTTGCTCATCGGCGGAAGTTCCCAAAGTGAGGGCAGCCAGCGCCTGCGTTTCACCGCGATTGAACAGGGCGGAACCATGAGCGCGCGGCAGAACGCCGACTTCCGAACTGATCGGGCGAATGTCGGTTGAAGACCGGCCGTCTATTCTTTTCTTTTCCTGAATAATCATATCTCTCAGGATGCGTGATTCGAGATGTTCGATAATGGCCGCTACTTTTTTGCAAAGAATCGCGTCTTCTCCGCCGATATTTTTAATCACAGTTTGGCGAACCTCTCCGAGTTTGCCATAACGCTCCAGTTTGCGCGGCATGGAATAACCTTCCTGCAGACCGGGAAGCGCTGCTTCGCGTACGCGCGCGAAAAGCTCTTCATCGGGCGCCGGTTCTTCCACCGGTCTCTTGGTCTGGCCGATGGCCGCCTGCATCTGGTCCTGCAAATCAATGACCGGTCGCACGGACTCCAGTCCGAATTTAATGGCATCAACAACGATGTCTTCCGGAACTTCTTTGGCTTCGCCTTCCATCATGACCAGTTCCACGTCGTAAGGACGTCCGGATTTGCCCGGTGTTACTTTTCGTCCCACCAGAAAAAGGCTCATTTCGCTTTCTTTCATTTTTTCCGGACACGCGTTGGCGACAAATTCTCCGTTGATCCGGCCGACGCGCACGCCGGCTATCGGCCCCTTAAAGGGAATATCGGAGATTCCGAGAGCGGCCGACGCTCCGATCATCGATGTCACATCGGGATCGTTTTCTTTATCCACGGATAAAAGCGTGGCCACCAGCTGCGTTTCCGAAAAATATCCTTTGGGAAATAACGGACGAATGGCGCGATCGATGATGCGCGACGTCAGAATTTCCCTCTCGTTGGGACGACCTTCCCGTTTAAAAAATCCGCCGGGAATTTTACCCGCGGCAAAAGTCATTTCCTGATAATCCACGGTCAGGGGCAGAAAGTCCACGCCCTCCCGTGTGCTTTTTAGCGAAACTGCCGTAACCAAAACGACCGTATCGCCGTAGTAAACCAACATCGATCCATCGGCCTGCGCGGCGACGTAATTCGCCTTCAGGGAGATGTTTCGCCCGGCAAACTCCGCACTAAATGTATTACTCATTAAATTTCCTCCATTTTGTTGATGAGTGCTTGTTTGAGAACATTAAAGCTCTGCAAAAGAGCAAGCTTCTTTCCTAAGCTCAACTAAACTTTGTCTTCGCGAGCTTACTCCTCGATAAAACGCAGAGAATACCCGCTTACGAATTCAAGGGCGAAACGCATAAAACAACAACCGCAGACATTGAAATGCCGCGCCTTGCGGTCCGGTTGCCTTATGCCTTCCGCCCTTGAATAATTCTTTACTTTCTGAGATTCAAACGTTTAATAACGCTTCTGTATCTTTCTACATCATTCTCTTTAATATAATTGAGAAGTCTTCTTCTCTGGCCGACCAGCTTCAGCAGACCGCGACGGGAATGATGATCTTTTTTATGCGCCTTGAAATGTTCCGTCAAATATTCTATTCTGGCGCTCAAAAGAGCAATCTGGACTTCGGGTGAACCCGTATCCTTTTCATGTAAACGATAATCATTAATGACTGCCTTCCTCTTTTCCGAACTTAACACGCTTTTTCCTCCTTTTATAATTTTGTAATCTTTAATTGTTCGTTTTTAAATTTTCCTTTTTTATGAATAGTTAAACACTCTGACGATTTTGGCCGCCTGCGTTTTTCCATCGAATGCGGAAAGATTATCGACCGGCGCCAGCATTTGGGCAACCGCCAGAAGATATCCGCCGTTGATGAATTTTACCATATCCCCGGCCTTAAGCAAGGGAAGATCATATTCCTTCAGCATCTCCACGGAAGGCTGCCATCCGTTGCGCAGCTTCGCCGCAGAGTGGTCTTTTAATTCGATGGTTGCCGTCAGGGGCAAAAGCTCCGTCATCGGCAATATCTTTTTTATCAACTCTTCTTTCTTATCATCACCGGCATAATCCCTCAAGTCAACCGCCATTTTTTCCGAAAAGATTCCGCTCTGCAGACGGCGCAGACCGTTCAAACACGCCCCCGTCCCCAGCGCATCGCCGATATCCGAACAAAGCGATCTGATATAAGTTCCCTTGGAACAAGCCACCCGCAAAGTAACTTCGGGAAAATCAATCTTTTCAACAACGATACTGTAAATCGTCACATCCCGCGGTTTCAAATCCGGCAAGATACCGCTTCTGGCCCATTTATACGAAGGTTTGCCGCAGTGCTTAACCGCGGAATACGCCGGAGGAATCTGTTTGATTTTTCCCGTCATCCTGGATACCAGCGATTTTATTTCCTCATCGGAAACAAAATTGCCGGACCGGCTGATTACTTTACCTTCCGTGTCCATCGTCTCCGTTTTTACGCCCAGCAGCATGTTGGCCAGATATTCCTTATCATCGCCGGTCAAAAAACCGGCCAGCTTCGTCGCCTCATTCAGGCAAACCGGAAGCACGCCAGTCGCCAGGGGATCCAGTGTCCCTGTATGACCGGCCTTCTTAATGCCCAGGGCCTTCCTTACTTCACGGACGACATCATGCGACGTCTTGCCCGCCGGTTTGTCAATGACAATAACGCCATTCATCATAAAATCTAAAGTTCCCTTACCGCTTCAATGATCTGGGATTTAATCGTCTCAATGTCGCCTTTCATCCAGCAGGCCGCGGCGTGAATGTGTCCGCCGCCGCCGAATCTCTTGGCCACTTTCTCCACGTTGACCTTGGCCTTGGAACGAAGGCTGAGTTTATAATTATCGTCTCCCCTCTGAGTGTAAAGCACCGATACTTCAATACCCCGGACGGTGCGCGGAATATCCACAAAACCTTCCGTATGTTCCCAGGCTGCTCCGGTTTCATGCAAATCTTTCTGGGTGACAACGATGGAACCGACTCTGTTTTCCAGGTCCAGCGACAAGGTGGACAGCGCTTTCGCCAGCAATTTCAATCGCGCCGGAGAATCGTTCTCATAAATGCTTTCCGCGATTCGCTGAGGATTGGCGCCGTTTTCCACCAAAGTCCCCGCGGCCAGAAAAGTTTCTTTGGTCGTATTCGAATAGCGGAAACTGCCATTGTCGGTGATAATCGCTGCATACAAATTCGTGCAAATATCCCTGGACATTTTAATGGGCATCGCCCGCATCAGACGAAAAACAATTTCGCCGGTGGAACTGGCTTTGGCATCCAGCATTTTCAGTGTACAAAAGCCGTTGTTCGAAACATGGTGATCGATGTTTATTATTGTTTTAATTTTCCTGAGATTTTCCGCTTCATCTCCGACTCTTGTAATATCACTGCAATCCAGAACAATGCAGGTGTCGTATTGTTCGATATTGCTGATGCTGTGTGTGATGTTGTGCGCCGCCGGCAAAAACAAATAGCGCTCAGGCGTGCGATCCTGATTGTAAATAACCGCCTTTTTGCCCATCCCTTTCAGCATCAGATAAAAGGCCAGTTCCGAACCCAGAGCGTCTCCATCAAGCCGCACATGAGCGGTGATTAAAAAATTCTGTCCTTCATGTATTGCTTCGATAATTTCACTGATCATTTTTATTTTCCTGACCGGCTATCTGCGCCAGCAATTTTTCAATACGGTTCCCGTAGCCGAAAGAGGTGTCATGAATAAACATCAGTTCCGGAACAAAACGCAGCTGCAATTTTTTGCCCAGCTCCCGTCTGATAAAACCGGCGGCCTGAGCAAGGCCCGCCTTGATTTCATCGGAACACTCATCCTTTCCCATTTCGACAAAATAAATTTTGGCATTGCGCAAATCATCCGATATTTTCACCGACGTGATGGTGACCGAATGCAGGCGCGGATCCTTTACTTCTTTACTGATAATTTCGGACATATCAGCCCGGATTAATTCGGCGACCCTGTCCGCTCTTTTAAAACTCATCGTATTTTTTTATTTCCCAATCAGCCGTCTCCAGAAAACTGGTCACTACCATGATTTCCGTCTTGCTGCCTGTTATTTCCGCCACGTGCAGATTATCGATAAACCTGAAAATGAGATCCATCTTGCCGCCGATATAGCGGGAATCATTCCCGACCACCGCAAAAGATATTTCGGCCAATTTATAGTTGTCCAGATGACCGGTTTCCGCAATGGAAACGTTGAATTCATTTTGCGTGCGTTTCAAAATTCTGTTCAAAACGCTTCTTTTACTTTTTAAAGAACCGCTTTCCGGAATCCGCAAATTTATGATGCCGTATCCCACAACCATAAAAATTCCCCGGACGCCACCCGGCTTCGGAAAGCCCTGAAATATTTTTCAACGGCCGGACGCAGCCGGCATACTAATGTTTTTCAACATTCTGTTCTAATTTTCTTTCCAGCTTTTCCGTAAAGTAAGCTTCAATCACATCACCGGGATGAATATCATTGAATCCTTCAATACCGATACCGCATTCAAAACCAGCCTGAACCTCTCTCGCGTCATCTTTAAACCGCCTCAGCGACAGAATTTTCCCGTCGAAAACCACAACGCTGTCCCGGACAAGTTTGAGATTATTGGTGCGCATGATCTTGCCGTCCGTCACATAACAGCCGGCAATGGTGCCGACCTTAGGCACTTTGAAAAGTTCGCGGACTTCCGCCCGGCCCTGCACCACTTCTCTGTACTCCGGTTCCAGAAGCCCTTCCATAGCCGCCCGCACGTCGGCAATGACGTTGTAAATAATATCATAGAGTTTGATTTCCACGCCCTCCTGCTGGGCAACTTCCGCCACCCGTGCGTCCGGCCGCACATTGAATCCGATAATAATCGCCTGGGAAGCGGACGCCAGCAAAACATCCGTCTCGCTGATGGCCCCGGTGGAACTGTGAATAATCCTGAGTTTGATGTCATCGGTCGAGAGCTTGTTCAGAGCGTCGGAAATCGCTTCAATCGAGCCCTGCACATCGGCTTTGATGATGACATTACATTCCTTCACGCCTTCTTTCATTCTCTGATAGAGCTGTTCCAGCGTGACCTTGGAAAGGGAAGAAAGCTCCTTTTCTCTGGCCTTTCTGGTCCAGTAATCGGCAATGCTGCGCGCTTTCTTTTCATCTTCAACAGAAAAAAATTCCGCTCCGGTTTGCGGAACGCTGGAAAAACCGATGACTTCCACCGGCATGGAGGGTCCGGCTTCCTTGAGGCGTTTTCCCTGATCGTTAATCAGCGCACGCACGCGACCGAATTCGGTTTTGGAAACAAAGGAATCGCCCTCCCGCAGCGTGCCTTCCTGAATTAAGACCGTCGCCACCGGGCCGCGTCCTCTGTCCAGTTTGGCTTCGATAATGATTCCGCGGACGGGACGATCAGGATCGGCCTTTAACTCCATCACGTCGGCCTGCAGCAAGATCATTTCCAGCAATTCTTCAATGTTGATTTTCTTTTTAGCGGACACCTCGCAGAAAATCGTATCACCGCCCCACTGCTCGGACAGCAGTCCGTGCTCGGTCAGGGATTGTTTGATTTTTTCGGGATCGGCGCCCGGCTTATCGATTTTATTAATGGCCACGATAATCGGCACTCCGGCGACCTTCGCGTGGTGTATGGCTTCCACCGTCTGATTCATGACACCGTCGTCCGCGGCTACGATCAAGACAACGATATCCGTGACCTGCGCTCCGCGCGCCCGCATCGCCGTAAACGCTTCATGTCCGGGCGTATCCAGAAACACGATATCCCGGTCATTGATGTGAACGTGATAGGCGCCGATGGCCTGGGTGATACCGCCCGTTTCGCCATCGGTAACGTTGGTCTGTCTGATCGCGTCCAGAAGAGATGTTTTCCCGTGATCAACGTGTCCCATAATCGTCACCACCGGCGCACGCGGTTTTAGATTTTCCGGAGTGGACGGAGTCTTTAAAGCGGATTCATCGAATTCCGCTTCCGCAGGCTCTATTTGAAAGCTGAATTCAGAGGCAACCAGACTGGACGTATCAAAATCTATGGACTGGTTGATGGTAGCCATAACACCCATGGCCATCAGTTTGTTGATGACATCGCTCACCTTGATGCCCATTCTCTTGGCCAGCTCGCCGACCGTAATGGCTTCACCGATCTTAATACGCCTTTTAATCGCCTTGGGAACGGTAATCTCCGTTTTCTTCATTTTGACCGGAGCCGCTTTTTTAGCTTCCCGCCACTTGGTAAGAACAACCTCCTGATCTTCGTCCTGCCGCTTGAGTCTCTTCTCGATTTTTTTCTCTAAAATCTTTTTAGTCGGTATTTTCTTTTCTTCTTCAATAAATACCTCTACCGGAACTTTACCCTTCCTTTTAGGCTTTTCCACCGCAGGAGCAGGCACTCTTTCACCGGGTTTCGGAGCACCTTTGGGAGGAGCAGGCCGACCGGCTTCCGGTCGGGTAATTTTATGCCGGGTAATGACCGTCGGTTTGACGGCAACAGGCGCAGGATGCTTCGCTTCCGGCGCGGGCTGAGCGCCTTGTGCTTCTTTTGTTTCCGTTTTCTCAATTTTTTCAACCGCGGGAATCTTTTCCGCCGCAGGGGAAACTGCCGGCGCGGGTTTTACTTCAACCTCGACAACCTTTTCCGGAGCAGGAGCTGCCTCCACCACCGGCTGTTCGGCTGCTTTTGCCGCTTCAACCTTGGCGACTTTTTCTGCAGCAGGTTCAACCGGAACTTCCGCAAGTTTTTCCTTCTTGAGCTTTTCCGCTTTTTCGATCTTTTCTTCAGCCAATTCTTTTTCCGGAGGCTGGACTTCCTCCACAGACGCGGGCGCTTCTTCAGGCGGCTTCTCCACGGCGGTCACAACGGTACGACGCCTGATCACCGTTGTTTTTATTCTTTGCTCAACAACTTCGCGAAGTTCACCGGCGGTCAGTTCTTTTTTTGCTCTTTCCACCTCGTCTTCATCCAGAGAGGCGGAAGCCGACTTGACCGAAATGCCGATTTTTTCCAAACGAGCAATCAGAACTTTGCTTTCCAGTCCCAGATCTTTGGCCAATTCATAAACCCGCTTTTTAGGCATGCGCAAAACTCTCCATTTTAAATTTCTTAATGTTCAATTTATGAATCACTCTTGTTACCAGTTATTTCCTCATTTAAAATTTTACCAGCCGTCTCTATCCACTGCTGGGCCGTCTTTTCTCCTATTCCGGGAATCTGAGACAACAATTCAGGTTCTGTTGCGGCAACCATGGCAATACTTTTAATTCCCTTGCTGAACAGCTTTTCCGCCATGGCCGGACCGACTCCGGTAATTTTGGTCAGGTCGTTTTGTCCTTCTTTTCCTTCTTCCTGAGCCTGCGCCATGGTTTCGCTCTTCATATCAATATTCCAGCCGGTCAGTTTGACGGCCAGCCGGACATTCTGACCGTTTTTGCCGATAGCCAGCGAAAGCTGATCATCGGGAACAATTACCGTCATCGTGCGGTTTTCGTCATCAATAAAAACCCTGTTCACTTTTGCCGGGGAAAGGGCGCTGCTGACATATTTGGCGGAGTCTTCACTGAAAGGAATAATATCAATCTTCTCACCGCGCAGTTCCTGCACCACGCTCTGTACGCGCGATCCCCTCATCCCCACGCACGCTCCCACGGGATCAATATCCTTGTCTTTGGATTTGACGGCAATCTTTCCTCTTTTACCCGGCTCTCTGGCCACGCTGATAATATCAATCAGCCCTTCGGAGATTTCCGGAACTTCCACCTCAAAAAGAGCTTTCAGGAATGACGGATGGGTGCGGGAAAGAATAATCTGCAATCCTTTGGTATTCTTTTTCACTTCCACAATATAGGCGCGGATTCTTTCGCCGCGTTTATAAGCTTCACGGTGAATCTGTTCCGCCGGAGGCAGAAGGCCTTCCGCCCGTCCGAGATTGACAATGATGCTTCCGCCTTCAAATCTCTGGACGAAGCCGTTGACCAGTTCGCCTTTTCTGTCTTTATATTCTTCGTAAATATTATCGCATTCGGCATCCTTGACCCGCTGGATAATAATCTGTTTGGCCAACTGCACGGCAATGCGGCCGAACTGGCTGGTTTCAATTTTCATTCCCAGACTGTCACCGGGTTCGGCTCCCTCATCAAGAGTTCTTCGGGCTTCCTCTTTCGATATCTGGGTTTCGGGATACAGAACCTTATCCACAACCGTCTTGAATTGGAAAACCTCCACTTCTCCGGTTTCATCATTGTAATGGGCTTCTATTTCTACATTTTGTCCGAATTTTTTACTGGCAGCAGTAAGCATTGCCGCTTCGAGGGCTTCGATAATAATTTCTTTATTTATTCCTCTGTCCTTACCCATCTGCTCAATCAGACGTTTAAGTTCTGGCAACATTTGAAAATTCCTCCCTTTTCTTCGCTGACATATATTAGAATTTCAGCCTGCCGGCATTAATTCCCTTTAAAATCTTTTTATCCGGCGTCGGCAAGATTGGCTTTTAAAATATCCTGCCGCGGAATCCGGTAAACTTTGCCGGCAACTTCCACCAAAACAAATTTCCGGCCGGCTTCTTCAATATAATCCACTAAAATGCCGTGAAAATTTTTAACCCCTTCAATTTTAACGCCCGTTTTTACATCCACCCGGGAATTCCGGTATTTTAAAAAATCCTGGTCACGCGATATCGGCCTGTCGAAACCGGGCGAAGAAACCTCCAACGTGTAAGAACCGTTAATGACTTCACGTATATCAAAAATATCGCCTAACTGATTGCTTACATTGGAACAATCATCAAGCGTGATGCCGCCTTCCTTATCCAAATAAAGCCGGACAATCCAGCGCGAATGCATTTTCATGCACTCCACGTGAATCAATTCCATTCCTTCGGCGTCAACAACCGGCTCAGCCAACTGCCGGATTTTTTCTTTTATATCTAAACCCATAATCGCTCGGAAAATAAAAAAGTGGGCAGGAGCCCACTCATCAATACTACCTTATCGATGGTTTGATATTTTGCTAGCATATCGCGCGGGACAAAGCAAGCAAAAAGATT